>DATHGS010000435.1:0-2339 GCA_035490155.1 Candidatus Methylomirabilota bacterium
GGACCACGTCGCCGACGCGCAGCTGGGCGATCGGAACTTCCTCAGTGCCGGCCGGGGTGATGCGTTCGGCCGTATCTGGCAGCAATGCGGCGAGGGCAGAAAGGGCGCCTTGCGCCTGGGCGATCGATCGCATTTCGAGCCAGTGGCCGAGCAGCATGATGGTGATCAGAGTGGCGAGTTCCCACCAGATCTCGACCTCGAACAGGCCGAGGGTGCCCGCCCAGGACGTCGCAAAGGCCACGATGATGGCCAGCGAGATCAGCGTCATCATGCCTGGCTGGCGGTCGGTCAACTCGCCCTTGGCACCGCGGATGAAGACCAATCCGCCGTAGATGAAGATGACCGTCCCGAGGATGGCCGCGGCGTACGGTTCGCCCGGGAAGGACGGCAGCGAGTAGCCGAACCACTCCTGGATGTCCGAGCTCAGGATGACCACCGGGATGGTCAGCGCCAGCGTCAGCCAGAACTTGTCGCGGAACATGGCGACCGAGTGACCCTCGTGACGGTCGTGGCCGACGGCATGGCCGTCCTGGCGCTCGTGTTGATCCATGATCGAACCCTACTGCGAGGATGCGACCCCAGGCGGGCACATCGATGTCGGGCGCCGCCCACGAGGCGGCGATGTCCAGCGGGTCAGCCTTCGGTGGTCGGACCGCTGAACGGGAGCGCCCAGTAAGCGGCGAACAGGCCAAATCCCGCCAGGCTGAGATACGGATTCAGGAATGCCAGCAGGGTGATGAAGGCATAGATCGGCACCCCGTATCGGTAGCCCCGCGCCTCGGCCCGCCTCGAAGCCGAGATCGTGGTCACGAGGAGATGACCGCCATGAGCGGAGCCATAGCGCCAGATCGCGTTGAACATGACCGCGATGGCCGTCATCGTTGCCCCGTAGAAGATGGTCGCCCCGACCGCGTCCACGCCACTTCCAAGCCGCTGCGCGAGTACGGCGGTTGGAAAGGGGACGAACGCGATGAACATCAGAAAGATCACGTTGATCATCGCGAACGTACTGTTCGAACGGCGGATCAGGGTGAACAGGCGGTGATGCTGAACCCACATGATCCCGATGGTGAGGAAGCTGACCAGGTAGCCAATGAACTCCGGCCATCGGTCGCCAAGCGCAGAGCCCAGGTCCTCGGTCGGGGTCGGCAAGCGGATTGCGAGCACGAGCAATGTGATGGCGATCGCGAATACGCCGTCTGCAAAGGTCTCGAGTCGGCCTGTCTCCGTCACGGTACGGCCGAGTATCGATGACCGGTCAAGACCGAGTCTCGTCGGCGGGCTCTTCCTCATCGTTCGTATCCCGCCCGGATCGGCCTGAGTCGGCGCCTATTGACGGAGTGAACAGACAGGTCTACTCTACCGCCACGCATTAGACAGACCGGTCTAAATAATGGAGAAGTTTGATGGCCGCAGCGAGTGAGGCAAGTCCCACCGCGAGCACGACTCCGGCTCAGCATGAGCATCGGGCCTCGGCGCGGGAGCGGCTCCTCGCCGCCGCCAACGAGCTTTTTTACGCCGAGGGCGTCCAGACGGTCGGCATCGACCGGATCATCGAGCGTGCCGGCGTGGCAAAGGGTTCGCTCTACAACACCTTCGGCAGCAAGGAAGAGCTGGTCGCCGCCTACCTCGCCTCGCGGCATGACGGCACGAGCGACAGGCTCACCAAGGCGATCGAGCGGTTCGACGATCCCCGTCAGAAGATCCTGGCCATCTTCGACGCCCAGGCGCAGTTGTTCAGGCAGCCCGACTTCAACGGCTGCGCCTTCACCGCCGCGTCGACCGAGGCACGCCCTGGCGGCCTGATCGAGAACGCCGCCGACCGATTCCGGGCTTGGATCCGGGCCATGTTCACGGACCTGGCTGAGCAGGCCGGCGCCCCCGATCCGGTCGGCCTCGGCCGTCAGCTCCATCTCCTGTATGACGGCGCCGGGCTGGCGGCGCGCATGGACCACGGCGACCCCGGGATCGCCCAGCCGACACGCGACGCTGCGGAGGCGCTGCTCGACGCTGCATTGACGCGAAGCCACCAGATCCTGGCCGGCGGTTGAAGGCGTGAACGACCAGGCCGTCGCGACGAACGACGGCACCCTGCGACGATCCCTCGACTCAAGCCTCAGTCCGACGCTCGTCTTCGCCGGCGTGGCGGCCGCGTTCGCATCGATGTTCGTCGCGGCAGGTGCCCCGACACCCTTGCTGATCCGGCTGCAGCAGTCCTGGGGCTTTCCCGTGTCGCTCCTGACGATCGCGTTCGCCGCGTACGCGGTGGGCTTTCTGGGTGCGCTGCTCACGGTGGGCTCGCTGTCCGACTACGTCGGCCGAAAGCCTGTCCTGCTGGT
>DATHGS010000436.1:0-4732 GCA_035490155.1 Candidatus Methylomirabilota bacterium
GATTCTTCACGGTCGGCAGGAGCCGGAAGATGAAGAACAGGGAGACGAGGCCGATCGGGATGTTGACGTAGAAGATCCAGTGCCAGGAGACCTGCTCGGTCAGGAACCCGCCGACGAGCGGGCCGACGATGAAGGCGATACCAATGAGCGCGATCAGGATGAACCCGCCGACGGTCGGATCGGTCCATGTGTTGAGGGCGTGGGTCGTCGGGTTCGTCTGGCCTTTCTGGGTCAGGCCGACCAGGAGGAAGCCGGTGGCGATCGTGAAGATCAGGCCGCCGAGAATGTCGAAGTTGCGGGTCGCTCTCGGATTCTTCACGGTCGGCAGGAGCCGGAAGATGAAGAACAGGGAGACGAGGCCGATCGGGATGTTGACGTAGAAGATCCAGTGCCAGGAGACCTGCTCGGTCAGGAACCCGCCGACGAGCGGACCGACGATGAAGGCGATACCGAAGACGGCCCCGAAGAGGCCCTGGTACTTGCCGCGTTCGGCCGGGGAGAAGAGGTTACCGATGACCGCGAGCGCGATCGGGAACAGCGAGCCGGCGCCGATACCCTGGAGACCGCGGAAGGCGATCAGCTGCGTCATGTTCTGGCTGAGGCCCGACAGCGCCGAGCCGACCAGGAAGATCACGATGCCGATCATGAACATCGGCTTGCGGCCGTAGAGATCGGACAGCTTGCCCCAGAACGGGACGCTGATCGTGCTGGTGAGCAGGTAGATCGTGACCGCCCAGACGTAAACGTCGTTGCCGGCGAGCTGGGTCACGATGGTCGGCAGCGCCGGCCCAACGATCGTCTGGTCGAGGGCTCCCAGGAACAGGCCGAGCATGACGGCGAAGAGGATTTCCATCTTCGCCCGTTGGCTCAGCCCGAGAGCCGGATCTTCGGCGAGCGACGGTGCGTGCGCGACCGCCTCGCCCGGAAAGCTTTCCACTGGTTCTAGTCCCTTCCTGCGCTTGGCTGGTGATGTGTGTGCCCGTCGAGGTAGTCCGCACCGAGCTCCGCGACGATGGCGCCGCGGATGTCGTCGTACGTCTGAACCACGCGGGCAAGCTGTGTGCCATCGAGATGGCCGAGGATGGCCTGCAGCCGATCCTGCTTGACGGCCTCGATCTCATCGAGGGCCTGGGCTCCGCCGGTCGAGATACGGACCAGGACGACGCGTCGGTCGTCCGGCACGCGGACACGCTCGACGAGACCCCTCTCCTCCATCCGATCGACGATGCCGGTGGCATTGCTCAACGACACGTCGAGCAGATCGGCCATCCGGCTCATCGGCAGGTCGCCGTGGTGCTGGAGCATCCACAGGACGTGCATGTGCGTCATGCTGACTCCGAGCTTCACCAGCCGGCCCGTGCCGGAGCATCGGAATCCACCGATGATCTCGTGAAAGCCATCGACGATGCGCCCGATCATGTCGGCCGTGGCGTCGCTGGCTGGGGCGATATCGCTGATTGGGGCGGTATCGCTCGCATTGATAGTTCGCATGACATGGATAATCTACCATCGGGCAATGATCGCGTCAACCGCAATGATTGTTGCCGTTCAGTTGCAGGAGGGTGCCCGTGCGATTCGCCCTGATGATCGAGCCCCAGCAGGGTCTGACCTACGCCGAGCAACTGGCCGTCGCGAAGCGAGCGGAAGCGGCCGGCTTCGAGCACCTCTTCCGGTCCGACCACTACCAGAGCTTTCCTGGCCCGTCGGGCGAGCCGACGACCGATGCCTGGGCAGTCCTTGCCGGCCTCGCCCGGGAAACCTCGCGCATCGGGCTGGGCGCGCTGATGTCGCCGGTCACCTTCCGCTACGCCGGCAATCTCGCCAAGGTCGTGACGACCGTCGACGAGATGAGCGGGGGGCGGATCGAGCTGGGCGTCGGGGCGGGCTGGAATGACGAGGAACACCGTCAGCTCGGCCTGCCGTTTCCGGACATCGACGAGCGGGCCGACATGCTCGAGGAGCATCTCGCGGTCCTGCGCGGGCTGTGGGGCGAGCCCGACGGCTGGTCCTTCCATGGCAAGCACGTTTCCATCGAGGGCAGCCAGTTCCATCCGAAGCCGGTCGACGTGGCGGGCCGGCCGCGCGGCGCAAACGGCGCGGCGCGGCCCCGATTGCTCGTCGGTGGCGGCGGGACGAAGCGATCCGCGCGGATCGCCGCCGCCTACGCGGATGAGTTCAACCTGTCCTCGTCGTCACCGGAAAGCGCGGTCGCGAAGTTCGCCGACCTCGACGCGGCGTGCGTGGCCATCGGACGGGATCCCGCGTCGCTGACGAGGTCGACGATGGCCGGCGTCCTCATCGGCCGCGACGAGGCCGAGGTCGATCGGCGCAAGGCCGACATGCTGGCGGTCTTTGGCGATGACGCCGGCGGCGAGGACTGGTTCGATGCTCGCGAGCCGCGCTGGATCCTGGGCACACCCGACAGGGCCCGGGCCATGGTCGATCGCTTCGCGGCGGCGGGCGCCGAGCGGATCATGCTCCAGGACTTTCTGCCGCGCGATCTGGACATGATCGATCTCATGGCAGAAGTGCTGTTCTAGCGGGCAGTTCGGCCCGGCAATCCAACTCTCGCGGCGGCAGTGCTCCGATTTCGTACGGCGCGAGAATCAACTTCTGTCGCGCCTGGTCATCCGAATCCGGACTCCGAATCCGGACTCCGAATCCGGAACACCGTCCGGGATCGAAGTGATTTCCGGCGACGTTCGTTTTCGGACGAACAGCGAGATTCCGAAACCGCTGGCATCGCCGCAGCGGACGGTTAGCGGCGGCAATGCTCCGATTTCGTACGGCGCGAGAATTCTCTTCTGTCGCGCCTGGTCATCCGAATCCGGACTCCGAATCCGGAACACCGTCCGGGATGGAAGTGATTTCCGGCGGCGTTCGTTTTCGGACGAACAGCGGGATCCGGCGGACCGACTGTGACCTGCGGACGCCCGACCCAGCGGCTGCGCCCGGCTCGACGGGCCCTCCTACTCCGTGGCGTCGGCCGCGGCGCGATAAACCGGGTCGTCGCGACGGATCGGGTCGGGGTTCGTGCCGCGAGCGCGAGAGATGCGCTCGGTCAGCAGCTGAAGCGGGGTCGCCGTCCCGAGCAGCGCGGCCACCGGAGACGGCAATGACGGCGCCTCGTCGACGAGCAGACGCCCGGCCGGGGTGAGCTCTGGCGGCAGCTCGCCATCGAGATCCCGGGCCAGGATCGCCGCCGCCCGGACGCCGATGATCGCCGTCGCCGCGAGCGCCTGTCTGGCCCGGGCGACGCGGTCGATGCGGCCTTCGCGGTCGGTGAGGATCAGGACGAGCCCGGTCGAAGCGTCGGTCGCCGGCAGGTGGCCGTGAAGGAAGGTCTCGAGGTCACGCATCGCCGACGGCACCCACGCAGCCTCCTCGATCTTGAGGACGAGCTCGCGGGCCGCCGGTCGGTCCGCGCCGGAGCCGACGGCAAGGATCGTCCTGGAGTCGGCGAGTCGAGCGGCGATCGCCTCGGCGCCGGGTTCATCCCGGCTCCCGCTCGCCAACAGCGCGCGGACCTCTCCGGGATCGAGCGGCCGCGATGCCAGATGTGCCCCGACTGCAGCAGCCGCGACGAGCGGCGACACATAACCGATTGTGTGGCACCAGCTGTGGTCGAGCTCGACGGTCTCGACCACGGTCTCGACCAGCTGCGCGCCGGGCGAGCCACCGCTCGCGGTGATGAGCGCGGTTCGGGCGCCGCCAGCGGCCGCGGCCGCGAGGGCCCGGTTTGTGGCCGCGCTGGCGCCTTCGTGCGAGATTCCGATCACGAGCCCGGCGGTCGGTGGATCGAGAGCCAGCTCGAGCGCCTGGGCCGCCAGGATCGTGCCGGGTCCAGCCGGCAGCCCGGCGCCGCGAAGCGCTTCCCGGAGGATCTCGACGACGCCCTGGGCGGCGTGCTCACTGGTCCCGCAGCCGGTGACGACGATCGGCGAACCATTGCTGGCGGCCTGGCCGACCTCGCCGGCCAACCGGCCGGCCGGACCCTGGGGATCGGCCAATCGCTCGAGAATCCGCACGGCCAGGTCCGGCTCGGCGGCGATCATCTCGGTCAGGTGATAGGGCGGCCCGTCCCGCGGCGACGGCTGCGAGGTGGAGTCCCATGGCTCGGGCGCGGCCGCGAGCGGCTGCGTCGGATCGAAGGTCGCATTCATCGCGGCCGAGTTTACGACGCGGCTCGTCGGCCGGAAGGCCAGTCGCGGCCTCCGATCCGCCATCCGTCGTAGGATTTCGGAGATCAACATAGGAGGTTCTCCGTGGATGTTGGCGTCCTGATTCCCCAGGGCTGGAAACGCGAATACGCCGGCTGGGATCCGGCCCGGGCCTGGGCCCGGACGGTCGAGCTTGCCCGCCAGGCCGAGGAGCTCGGCTTCGAGTCCGAATGGGTCTTCGACCACTTCACGACCGTGCCCGAGCCGACCGACGAGATCACGTTCGAGTCGTTCTCGACCCTGTCGGCGCTGGCGATGGTCACGAAGCGCGTCCGCATGGGCCACATGGTCATCTGCACCGGCTTCCGAAATCCGGCGTTGACGGCCAAGCTTGCAGCGACGATCGACGTCATCAGCGGCGGCCGGTTCGAGCTCGGGATCGGCGGCGGCTGGAAACAGGACGAGTGGATCGCCTACGGCTACGGCTTTCCTCCGATCGCCGAGCGGCTCGGCGCCCTGAGCGACCATCTCGAGATCATCCGCCGGATGCTCGAGCCCGGTCGGGCCACCTA
>DATHGS010000437.1:0-4424 GCA_035490155.1 Candidatus Methylomirabilota bacterium
CGGGATATCGAGAGGCCCGCCGGCTGGTCGAGTCGGGAGAGCTCGGGACGCTGTATGCGTTCCGGCTGGCCGGTCACGACCCCGCCCCGCCGCATGAGTCGTATATCCCGCAGTCCGGCGGCCTGTTCCGCGACTTCTCGATCCACGACTTCGACATCCTCCGCTGGCTGACCGGCTCCGAAGTCGATGAGGTCTACGCCGACGGCGGTATCCGCGGCTTTCCCGTCTTCGCCAAGTACGGTGACGTCGACACCGCCGTCGCGACGCTCCGGATGGCCGACGGAGCGCTCGGCGTGATGACTGTCGCTCGTCACGATCCGCTGGGCTACGACATCCGTGCCGAGCTCTTCGGATCGCGTGACTCGATAAGCGTCGGGCTCGGCCCGAAGACGCCGATGCGCTCGGTCGAGCCGGGCGTTCCTCCGCCCGCGGGCCCGGCCTGGCCGAACTTCCTCGAACGATTCGCGGACGCCTACTCGGCCGAGTTCGCTGTCTTCCTCCGCGTCGCCCGCCGTGAGGAGCCCAGCCCGTGCACCGCTAACGACGGGGTCCAGGCCCTGCGGATCGCCGAGGCCGCGAACCAGTCTCTCCACGACCATCGACCTATCCGTCTCTCGGAGATCCGGGCATGATGGGCACCCGGGACGTTCTCTCGCAGACGGCTCATATCGTCGACGACGCGGGTTGCCCGCGCTGCTGCAAGGAGGTGACCACGGCCGAGCTACCCGTTCGCGCGGCGCGTTCACGTTCGTGAGACGCCGGCTGTATGCCCGTGGACGATCCGCGGGTGACCGAGGAGGAGTGCAGCACATGAAGCTACGGAACACCATCGGAGCACTGGGCGCCGTCCTGATCGTCGCCAGTGCCTGTAATTCGACGGCATCGCCAGCGGCGAGCGGCGGCGGAGGTGGCGCCGATCGATCCGGAATCCTCATCGAGGTCGTAACCCACGGCCAGGCTTCCGACCCGTTCTGGTCGATCTTCAAGAACGGCGTTGACGCGGCCGGCAAGGACATGGGCGTCAAGGTCGAGTACTCCGCGCCGGATACGTTCGACATGCCGAAGATGGCCGCGCTCATCGATGCCGCCGTCGCCAAGAAGCCTGCCGGCCTGGTCGTGTCGATCCCGGACGCGACGGCCCTCGGGCCCTCGATCCAGAAGGCAGTCGCGGCCGGCATTCCGGTCATCTCCGCCAACTCAGGCTCGGATGCGTACGCCAGCCTTGGCGTGCTGACCCACGTCGGGCAGGACGAGACCATTGCCGGCAAGAAGGCCGGAGAGCTCATGAAGGCTGCGGGCGTCACGAACGCGCTGTGCATCAACCAGGAAGTCGGCAACGCCGGCCTCGACGCACGCTGCAAGGGCTTCACCGATGGCCTCGGCGGCACCGTCAAGGTCGTTCAGGTCGACCTGAAGGACCCGACCGGCGCTCAGCAGTCGATCTCTGCGGCCGTCCAGGGCACGACCGGCGTGAATGGAATCCTCGCCCTCGGGCCGACCGGCGCGACGCCAACGATCGCGGCGATCAAGCAGCTCAACCTCAACGCCAGCATCAAGCTTGCGACCTTCGATCTATCGAAGGACGTGCTGAACTCGATCAAGGCCGGCGACATGCTGTTCGCGATCGACCAGCAGCAGTTCCTGCAGGGTTATCTGCCGGTCGTCTTCCTGACCTACGACAAGCTGTACGGGTTGGTTCCCGGCGGCGGCCAGCCCGTCCTGACGGGTCCTGGCATCGTCGACAAGACGAATGTCGACACGGTCCTCGCAAACACGGGTACAACCCGTTAGACATTCCAGGAGGGGTCGGCCGCCGGCCGATCCCTCCTGCCCCAGACAGCAGATATGAGGGCGGACCATGACGACTGCCAGTGCGACGGGGGGTGACCAGCGGCTCCGGAGCGTGAGCCCGCTCCGCCTGTTCTTGTCGCGACCCGAGTTCGGCGCGATCGTGGGGGCGATCATCGTCTTCCTCATCTTCGCGGTCCTGTCCGTGGCGCGCGGCGACGTGGGAAAGGGCTTCCTCTCTATCCAGGGCGCCGCGAGCTATCTAGAGATCGCGGCCCAGGTCGGCATTCTCGGGGCGGCTGTCTCGCTCTTGATGATCGCCGGCGAGTTCGACCTGTCGGTCGGCTCGATGATCGGGGCCTCCGGGTTGTTGCTGGGCCTCCTGATCGTCCAGTACGGCGTCCCCCCAACGATCGCGATCGTGCTGACCTTTGCCTTCGCTCTTGCGGTCGGCGCCTTCAACGGCTGGCTGCGGATCAAGACCGGCCTGCCGTCGTTCATCGTCACGCTTGGGATGCTGCTGATCCTGCGCGGCGCGGGTATCGGATTCACCCGCGCCATCACGAGCAACACCATCGTCAGCGGCGTCAATGCCAATACGGCCAACGACCCGATCGTCAAGCTGTTCACGGCCAGCGTCACCATCGGAGGCGGCGAGTTCAAGGTCGTCCTTCTGTGGTGGATCGTCGCCGTTGTGGTTGCCACCTGGGTTCTGACCAGGACGCGCTTTGGCAACTGGATCTTCGCCGTCGGCGGTGGCGAACAGGCGGCACGCTATGTCGGTGTGCCCGTCCATCGGGTGAAGGTGATCCTGTTCATGACGACCGCGGCCTCGGCGGCGCTGCTCGCCTGCATCCAGGTCCTGAGCTTCGGCTCCGCAGACGTTCTGCGCGGCACCAACAAGGAGTTCGAGGCGATCATCACGGCGGTCGTCGGTGGCACCCTGCTGACCGGCGGTTACGGCTCCGCCCTGGGCTCGGCGTTCGGTGCCTTCATCCTCGGGACGACGCAACTTGGCATCAACTTCGTCGGAATCAACTCCGACTGGTACCAGGTCGTCCTTGGGGCGGTCCTGCTGCTTGCCGTGCTTGCCAACACCTACCTGCTCCGTCGAGCGTCGGGGAGCCGATGATGTCGAACCAGCTGCCACCCATTCCCCACGACACCGCCCCGATCACGATGCCCCCCGAAACGGCTGAACGCATCGCACGCTACGGGAAACAGGGCGCCCGGCCGATCTCTGACGCTGTCCCTGTACTCGAGGCGCGCGACGTTTCGAAGTACTTCGGCCGGGTCATCGCCCTCGAACATGTCTCGCTGAGCGTCCGCCCCGGCGAGGTCAATTGCCTGCTCGGCGACAACGGCGCCGGCAAGAGCACGCTGATCAAGATCCTGTCGGGCGTCCATCGGCCGGATTCCGGAACGATGCTGATGGACGGCGAGCCCGTCGATTTCCAGTCACCACGAAATGCGCTCGATCGAGGCGTCGCGACGGTCTATCAGGACCTCGCGGTGCTGCCGTTGATGAGCATCAGTCGGAACTTCTTCATCGGCTCCGAGCCGACGACAGGTTGGGGCCCCTTCCGCCGCTTTGACGTCGCGGCCGCCGGCCGGACCGCGACCGACCAGATGCTGGAGATCGGGATCCAGGTCCGCGACCCGTCGCAGCTGGTCGGCACGCTTTCGGGCGGCGAACGACAGACATTGGCGATCGCCCGCGCGGAGTATTTCGGGGCTCGCGTCCTCATTCTCGACGAGCCGACGTCGGCGTTGGGCGTGAAGGAGGCGGCCATCGTCCTGCGACACGTCATTCGGGCGAGGTCCAAGGGCCTCGGCGTCATCTTCATCACCCACAACGTTCAGCACGCACTGCCCGTCGGAGACCGCTTCACGATCCTGTCCCACGGTCGCTCAGCGGGCGAGTTCGTCCGTGGTGAAGTGGACCAGGATGAGCTGCTCCGCCTGATGGGCGGCGGCGACGAGCTGACCCATCTCGCCCGCGAGCTCGATGAGCTGATGGCCGCCGACGCGGGGGCGATCGAGGCCGCCGCGATACCCGACGAGGTGACGCCGACGTCTCCGGACGCCCCGGTCACGCAGGTTGAGGCGAGCGAAAGCTCCCAGGACTGACTGGAGAAGACTGCCGGCCCTCGCGGGTCGAGCAGGTCGGGAGCCATTGATGCCGCCGACCATCGCCGATGTCGCCCTCCGGGCGCGGGTTTCGACGGCAACCGTCAGCCGCGTCCTGGCTGGCCACGGTCGGGCCCGCCAGGAGACGCGCGATCGTATCTTCGCTGCGGCTCGCGAGCTTGGTTACCGGCCGTCCGGCGTCGCCCGTTCGCTCCGTCAGCGGGCGACCCGGACACTCGGCCTGATCATCACAGACATCGAGAATCCGTTCTTCCCACAGCTCGTTCGGGCCGTCGAGGACGCCGCCCACGACCTCGGCTACGCGATCCTGCTGTGCAACGCCGCCGACGACCCGGAGCGCGAGTCCGAGTATCTCGATCTCCTCGTCGACCGCTGGGTGGACGGCGTCGTCATTGCCGCGAGCAGCCTCGGCGGCCGGCATCGGGAGTGGCTGGCAGACGCCCCATTGCCGATCGTCCTCGTCAACTCGCCCGAGCAGGACATCG
>DATHGS010000438.1:0-9755 GCA_035490155.1 Candidatus Methylomirabilota bacterium
CAACCAGACCCACGCTGACCCGGACAACAAGGGAGGAGAGTCCCTGATGCAACTCGATCGATACACACAGAAAGCCCAGGAGGCGATCGCCGCCGCGCAGGAGGCCGCCCAGGGCATGGACAGCCCGGTGCTCGATGCCGAGCACCTCCTTCATGCGCTCATCGAGCCCGACGACGGCGTCCCGGCGGAGACGCTTCGCCGGATGGGGGTCGACCTGCCCGCGCTGCGAGGTGAGCTGGCCGGCATCCTCGGCCGCCGAGCCCGGATCCAGGGCGGCTCGCTGAGCCTCGACCCGCGCGCCAAGCGCGCCCTCGAGCTGGCCGAGCAGGAGGCCCGCCGGCTGGGCGACGAATACGTCTCGACCGAGCATCTCCTCCTGGCGATCATCGAGGTCGGCGGTGAGGGCCGCCAGCTGCTCGAGCGGCACGGCGCCACCCGCGAATCGGTCCTGTCCGCGCTCCAGAGCGTTCGCGGCGGCCAGCGTGTCACCTCGCCGAACCCGGAGGGCACCTACGCCGCCCTCGAGAAGTACGGCCGTGACCTGACCGCCGAGGCCCGGGCCGGAAAGCTCGATCCGGTCATCGGTCGCGACGACGAGATCCGGCGGGTCATCCAGGTCCTGAGCCGGCGGACGAAGAACAACCCGGTGCTCATCGGCGAGCCGGGTGTCGGCAAGACGGCCATCGCCGAGGGCCTCGCCCAGCGGATCGTCCGTGGCGACGTCCCCGAGACGCTCAAGGACAAGCGGGTCGTCTCGCTCGATCTGGGCGCGCTCATCGCCGGCGCGAAGTTCCGCGGCGAGTTCGAAGAGCGCCTCAAGGCCGTCCTCAAGGAGATCAAGGACGCCGAGGGCCAGATCATTCTCTTCATCGACGAGCTCCACACGGTCGTCGGAGCCGGAGCGGCCGAAGGCGCGATGGACGCCTCGAACCTGCTCAAGCCGATGCTCGCCCGGGGCGAGCTCCACACGATCGGCGCGACGACCCTCGACGAATACCGCAAGTACATCGAGAAGGACGCCGCCCTCGAGCGGCGCTTCCAGCCGGTCATCGTCGACGAGCCGACCGTCGAGGACACGATCTCGATCCTGCGCGGCCTTCGCGAGCGGTACGAGGTCCACCACGGCGTCCGGATCACCGATTCCGCGCTCGTCGCGGCAGCGACCCTGAGCCACCGCTACATCACGGATCGCTTCCTGCCGGACAAGGCGATCGACCTCGTCGACGAGGCGGCGTCGCGGCTCCGAATGGAGATCGACTCGATGCCGGTCGAGCTCGACGAAGCCGAGCGACGACGCATGCAGCTCGAAATCGAGCGCGAGGCGCTCCGCAAGGAGAAGGACGACGCCTCGAAGGCCCGCCTCGCGGCCCTCGAGAAGGAGCTGGCCGACCTCGAGGAGCAGACCGGCGCGCTCAAGCAGCGCTGGGAGGCGGAAAAGACCGCGATCGCGGCCATCCGCCAGACTCGGAACGAGCTGGAGCAGCTCCAGGTAAGGATCGAGCAGGCCCAGCGGGAGACCGACTACGAGACGGCGGCCAAGCTCCAGTACGAGACGCTGCCGCAGCTCCAGAAGCGGCTCAAGGAGCAGGAGGAGGCCCTCGCCGCCCTCCAGGGTCCTGGCTCGCTGCTGCGCGAGGAGGTCACGGCCGACAACATCGCCGAGATCGTCGCGGCCTGGACCGGCATCCCGGTCACCAAGCTGATGGAGGGCGACCTCGAGAAGCTCGTCAAGATGGAGGAACGGCTCCATCGCCGCGTGGTCGGCCAGGACGAGGCGATCGAGGCGGTCTCGGATGCGGTACGGCGCGCTCGGGCCGGGCTCGGCGACCCACGCCGGCCGCTCGGGTCGTTCATCTTCCTGGGCCCGACCGGCGTCGGCAAGACCGAGCTGGCGCGCGCGCTCGCCGAGTTCCTGTTCGACGACGACACGGCGATGACCCGGATCGACATGAGCGAGTACATGGAGAAATTCTCGGTCTCGCGACTGATCGGGGCGCCGCCTGGCTATGTCGGCTACGAGGAGGGCGGCCAGCTGACCGAGGCCGTCCGCCGTCGGCCATACCAGGTGATCCTGCTCGACGAGGTCGAGAAGGCCCACCCCGATGTCTTCAACGTCCTGCTCCAGGTCCTCGACGATGGCCGCCTGACCGACGGCCAGGGTCGGACGGTCGACTTCAAGAACACGGTCATCATCATGACCAGCAACGTCGGCAGCCAGCTCATCTCGGCCGTTTCACCCGGCCAGGAGGACAGGGCCGCCTACGAGGCGATGAAGCGCCAGGTGACCGAGGCGCTCCGGGCCCAGTTCCGGCCGGAGTTCCTCAACAGGGTCGACGAGATCATCGTCTTCCACGCCCTGACCGACGAGCATCTCGCCCAGATCGTCGAACTGCTCCTCGCCAGCCTCGAGCGGCGCCTCGCCGACCAGGACCTGACCCTCGAGCTGACGCCCGCGGCTCGGTCCCTCATCGTCCGGGAGGGCACGGACCCGGCATACGGGGCTCGGCCGCTCAAGCGAACGATCCAGCGCCTCGTGGAGAACCCACTGGCGCGAGCCCTCTTGCGGGGCGAGTTCTCGCCCGGCGACCGGATCGTCGGGGACGCCGATCCCGTCTCGGGCACGCTGGTCTTCTCGACCGAGAGATCGACCGTCGTGGCCGAGGGCGGCCGGCGGCGTGACGCTCGGACACCCTCGTCAGCCCGCGAGCCGGCCGCGGCCGGGGCCGGCGGCCGTGGCGGCAAGTCGGTCCTCGACCTGCCCGACCTCGACGACCCGAAGCGCGACTCGGGTGAGCTCATCAACTGAGCCTGGGATCAGCGACTGAGCCGATGCGATTCGACGAGGTGGCGGCCCGCCTGGCGAGCCTGCCGTCGCGACTCCCGCCGCCACCGGCAGCGCTCATGCCGGTCCGCGTCGGCGAGTCGGCCGCCCGACCCTGGGCCGGTTCGCCCCTCGATGGTCGGCCGGCCGCGGTGCTGGTCCTCGTGGTCCCTGACGCCGACGGCGAGGCGCGGATCGTCCTGACCGAACGGACGACCGGCGGCCGCCATCACTCGGGCGAGATCAGCTTCCCCGGTGGCCGGGCAGAGCCCGAAGATGCAGACCTCGTCGCGACGGCCTTGCGCGAGGCGGCCGAGGAGATCGGTCTCCGGCCGGCCGATGCGGGCCTCCGCGTCGTCGGCACGCTCGAGCCCTTCTGGATCCCGGTCAGCAATTACCTCGTCACCCCGGTCGTGTCGGTCGCCGCCATCCGCCCGTCACTCGTTGCGGCCCCTGACGAGGTGGCCCGGATCATCGAGGCGCCCGTGGCGGCCTTCCTCGATGGCGCCCCGATCGAGATCGTCGAACGGACGATCGACGACTGGACGATCCGCTACGGCGCCTATGCCGTCGAGGGCCTGTCCGTGTGGGGCGCGACGGCCCGGATCCTTGGCCAGCTCGGCGCGCTCCTGGCGATCGACGGCAACTTCGAAATGGGTGGCAACCCGGCGGACATGACCGGCGTCTAGGCGGCGGCCCGACGACGCACTCGTGGCGTCTCTCCGGGACCTGCGGGACCGCCGGTTCCGCCTTGTGGCCGGGAGCGGGGCTCACCTCGGCTCCCCAGGGAGGTTGCGCCATGCGCAAGCCACTCCTTTCCCTTGCCGTGGTCGCCATCGTGGCGAGCGGCTGCGCGACAGCCTCGGCACCCACCAGCGGGCGCTACGTCGCCCCGCCGCCGGAGCACCACCTCGAGACGCCGCCGGTCCAGGAGGTACCGCGGGGGACGCCCTATGACGGTGTGACGTTCCAGGATCCCGGCGTCAACCCGTTCGTCGATCCGCTGAAGGACAACCAGTCCACGTTCGGCCTGGACGTCGACACCGCCTCATACACGGTCGCTCGCCGCTTCGTCGACGACGGCAACCTGCCCGATCCGGCGAGCGTCCGGGTCGAGGAATTCGTCAACTATTTCGACCAGGGCTACGCCCCGCCGGAACAGGGCGACTTCGCGATCCACCTCGACGGCGGCCCGAGTCCGTTCCTCGCCGAGGACGAGACGCTCCTGCGGGTTGGCGTCAAGGCTCGCGAGGACGGCAGCCACACCCGGCCCGCGGCGTCGCTCACCTTCGTCATCGACGTCTCGGGATCGATGGCCCGCGAGAACCGACTCGAGCTCGTCAAGAGCTCGCTGCGCCTTCTCGTCGACGGCCTTCGCCGCGACGACACCGTCGGGATGGTCGTCTTCGGCAGCGACGCCAGGGTCGTGCTGCCACCGACGGGAAGGCGCGACCGAGCGACGATTCTCGAGGCGATCGACTCGCTGGAGCCGGAAGGCTCGACGAATGCGGAAGCGGGTCTCCGACTCGGCTACGAGATGGCCCGCCAACGGCTCAGGGAGGAGGGCATCAACCGCGTCATCCTCGCCTCGGACGGCGTCGCCAACGTCGGCGCCACGGACGCCGAGACGATCCTGGCCCGGATCCGCGACGACGCCAAGACGGGCATCCAGCTCGTCACCGTCGGCTTCGGGATGGGCAACTTCAACGACGTCCTGCTCGAGCAGCTCGCGGACAACGGCGACGGCTTCTACGCCTACGTCAATGACATCGACGAGGCCCGCCGGCTGTTCGTCGACAACCTCACCGGGACGCTCGAGTCGGTCGCCCTCGACGCCCGGGTCCAGGTCGAGTTCGACCCGAGGGCCGTCGAGGCCTATCGGCTCATCGGCTTCGAGAACCGGGCGATCCCCGATGCGTCGTTCCGCGATGCCTACGTCAACGCGGGCGCGATCGGCGCCGGTCACGCCTCCACGGCCCTCTATGCACTGCGCCTGACCGGGGAGACCGAGGCGACGGCCCGGATCGGGACGGTCAGCCTTCGCTGGGTCGAACCGAACTCGAATCGGCAGCGGGAGCTCGCCCTGGACGTGCGCCCGACGGATCTCGTCGGGTCGTTCAGGAGCGCGAAGTCGACGCTCAAGCTCGACGCCCTCGTCGCCGCGGCTGCGGAGCGGTTCCGTGGCAGCCAGTACGGCAGCACGTACGACCTGCGCGACATCGTCCGGGTGGCGGCCGATGTCTCTGAGGACCTCCCGCAGACCGACGAGGTCCACGGCTTTCTCAATCTGGTCACCGCCGCAGCTCGCCTCGAGCGCTGACTTTCCCGCGTCGCCGGCCGGTGTCCGTTGAGGAGCGGAGCCGGCCGGCCGACGTTCCACTCGCGGACGTAACCTCGAGAGGCGTTGCGCGCGGCCGCGTCTTCGCGCGACCGCGTCTGCGCGTGGCCGCGTCTTCGCGCCGCACGGCTAGACCGGCTCGCCCTCCGACCGGTCGTGGGGAAGCGGCCGATCCGGTGGAGTCAGCTGGCCCTCCCCCGGTGAGACCGTCGATCCGGCGGGCAATTCCAGCGCGGTACCCTCGAGGATTCCCCGGACGGCCGAGTCGTCGTCGCCGGCAAATTCGACGACGAGGGCGCGCATCTGCGAGTAGTCGGTCCACGCGGCGTGGGGGATGCCGGCCGGCCAGACGACCGCCTCGCCGGCACTGACCCGGATTCGCTCGTCGCCGACCTCGGTCCAGCCGCCGCCCTCGATGACGACGAAGTACGTCGTGTTCGGGTTCGAGTGCGGCTCGATGCGGCCGCCCCGAGTGAAGGCCAGCTCGGCGATGACCCCCCGTCCGTCGCTGTGGATGACCTGGCCCGCCAGGCCCTCGCTACCCGCAGGCCCGTCGGGCCGACGGTGACCGACGCCGAAGCGGCGAACCTCGATCGGCATTCGTTTCGGCAGTACCGCTGGCCAGGTCAGCGGCGCTTGCGCGCCCGGCGGGCCGCCTTCGGGCGGATCGTCGCTTCCGGCCGGGCGAACTTCGTCTTCGTGAAGTAGCGCTGCTTGGCGAGGCGATGCTCATAGGCGTCGAGGAACGGCGGGAAGCGGATGAAGCGGACCCAGGCGAGCATCCCCAGCCCGATCACCTCGATGATGACGATGAGGATCAGGTCGAATGCGAAGAGCGAGGCCGTCAGCATCAAGCCGAAGAACGTCAGGCCGGTCCACAGGAGCCACTCGTAGAGGTCGAGATACGGGGCATGACGGTGGAGGGCCTTGGTCCGGACGTTGTAGAGGACGACGAGGCCGACCAGCAGGACGAGCGAGGCGACCCAGGTCGGCGTGAAGAGGTCCGGAAAGAGGTGCGGGTTGAACGGCCGGAAGAGGTATTCCCAGGGCGGGAGCAGCACGATCGATCCTCGCTGAGACGGCGGCGGGAGATTAGTCGGGGCCGACGCCGGGGCTCCGTTTTGTCCTCATGCCCGACGAACCCGCCGCGGCGACCCGGTCGGAGTATGCCATGCCGAGCGCTATACTCGGCCGAACGATCAGCGCGATCCGAGTGGGGATGGAGGAAGCCCGGGTGCGAGCCCTGCTGTCGGTCGCCAACCGCGAGGGCATCTCGGGGTTGGCCCGCGATCTCGTCGCGCTGGGCGTCGAGATCTACGCCACCGACGGCACGCGCGAGCACCTCGCCGGGGACGGCGTCGAGGTCGCCTCCGTCTCCGAGTTGACGAAGGTGCCACCGCTGATCGGCGGCCAGGTCAAGACGTTTCACCCGGCCGTCTACGCCGGCATTCTCGCCCGCCGCGACGTCCCGGAGCAACTGGCCGAGCTCGAGGCAAACGGCATCGGCCTGATCGACATCGTCGTCGTCAACGTCGCCCCGTTCGCGCCGGCGGTCGGCGCCAGCCTGCTCGGGATCGACGCGGCAATCGAGATGATCGACGTCGGCGGGGCGGCGCTCCTCGGCGCCGCCGCCCGCAATGCAGCGGGCGTCGCCGCAGTGGCCAACCCGGAGCACTACGCGCGCCTCGTCGCCGAGCTCCGCGAGCACGGCCTCGTCTCCGCTGAGCTCCGGGCCCAGCTCGCCGCCGAGGCATTCGGAACCGTCGCGGCCTATCACGCCGAGATCGCCGCCTACCTCAACCAGATCTCGGGCAACATCTTCCCGCCGCGGCTGGCCCTCGTCCTCGAGAAGGTCGACGATCTCCGCTACGGCGAGAACCCCCACCAGAAGGCCGCCTTCTACCGCGAGACGACTCACCGCAGCGGGACCCTGGCCGATGCGACCCAGATCCGGGGCGAGCGGCCGTCGTTCAACAACCTCATGGACCTCGACGCGGCGTACCGGATCGCGGCCGACTACACGGCCCCGACGGTCGCCATCGTCAAGCACACGGACCCGGTCGGGCTGGCGTCGGCCGACGAGCTCGTCGAGGCCTATCGCCACGCCCTCGAGACCGACTCCGTGGCAGCGTTCGGCGGGATCGTCGGCGTCAACCGCGAGCTCGACGGGCCGACCGCCCGGGAGATCGCCGCCAACTCGTACGAGGCGGTCGTCGCGCCCGGCTACAGCCAGGCCGCCCTCGGGATCCTGAAGGCGAAGGCCGGTCTCGAGATCCTGGCGGTGCCGCCGGATCCGACGGAGGGGATGCGCGACTACGGCATCGCCAACCTCGACTTCAAGAGGGTCGCGGGCGGGCTTCTCGTCGAGAGCCTCGACGAGCTCGGCCTCGACCGCGGCCGGCTCCAGGTCGTCACCAAGCGCCGCCCGACCCTCGACGAGCTCAACGACCTGCTGTTCGCCTGGCGTGCCGTCCGCCACGTCCGATCGAACGCGATCGTCCTCGCCCGGAACGGCGCGACGGTCGGGATCGGCGCGGCCCAGGCGAGCCGCCAGGTGTCTGTCGAGATCGCCGTCCGCCGGGCCGGCGACCGGGCCAAGACCGCGGTCATGGCCAGCGACGCGTACTTCCCGTTCCCCGATGGGATCCAGCTCGCCGCGGGGGCCGGAGTCACCGCGATCGTCCAGCCGGGTGGCTCGATCCGGGACGAGATGGCGATCGAAGTCGCGGATCGTCATCATCTGGCGATGGTCTTCACCGGCAAGCGCCACTTCCGCCACTGATGGGCAGCATCGACCCGGCCGTCTCGGCTGTGCGCGGAGAGAGCGTGATGGAACAACTGCTCGCGCTCGAGATGGTGCGGGTGACCGAGGCGGCCGCAATCGCATCGGCCCGGTTCATGGGCCGCGGCCAGAAGGACGAGGCCGACCACGCCGCCGTCGAGGCGATGCGGCGGACGATGGACGAGATCGAGTTCGCCGGGCGGATCGTCATCGGCGAGGGCGAGCGCGACGAGGCGCCGATGCTGTTCATCGGGGAGCAGGTCGGCAAGCGCGACCACGCCGACCCGGGCGACGCCCCGGAGGTCGATATCGCGGTCGACCCACTGGAAGGGACGAACCTCGTCGCGTACGGCCAGGCCGGGGCGATCACCGTGCTCGCGGCCTCAGAGAAGGGCGGCCTCATCAACGCCCCGGATACGTACCTCGAGAAGCTCTGCGTCGGGCCGGTCGTGGCCGGCAAGGTCGATATCCGGGAGAGCCCCACCGACAACCTCCGGCGAATCGCCGAGGCCCTCGGCAGGCGGGTCAACGACATCACCGTCGTGATCCTCGAACGGCCGCGTCACGAGGCCCTCATCGCCGAGGTTCGCGAGGCCGGCGCCCGGATCAAGCTGATCAGCGACGGCGACCTGTCCGCGGCGATCAGCTGCGCGGTCTCCGGGACGGGCGTCCACGCCGTGATGGGCATCGGCGGGGCGCCCGAGGGCGTGCTCACCGCCGCCGCTCTGCGCTGCCTCGGCGGCGAGATCCAGGCCCGCTTCCGCTACCGCAGCGACGAGGAGCGGGCCCGCGGGGAGCGAATGGGTCACGGCGACGAGAGCCGGGTTTACACGACCGAGGAGCTCGCCTCCGGCGAGAACATCGTGTTCGCGGCGACCGGGGTGACCGCCGGCGATCTTCTCCAGGGGGTGCGCTTCTTCGGCGGTGGCGCGCGGACCCATTCGCTCACGATGGCGTACACCAACAAGCAGGTCCGCTTTATCGACACGGTCCACATGTTCGACAGAGACAGCCCGCCGCGAGTCCGCCTCTAGGTGGCCGCTCGCCCCCGACGAATCGTCGCCATGGGTGGCGGCGGCTTCCAGATAGATCCCGACAGTCCTCTCCTCGACGATCACGTCCTCGCGCTCGCTCGTGAGGGCTCCGGCCGGCAGGTCCCACGGATCTGCCTGATCCCGACCGCTACTGGCGACGACCGCGAGGTGATCGCCGACTTCGAACGGCTGTTTGCAGCGCCGCGAGCCGAGCCACGTGTGCTCCGGCTGTTCGGCCGGACGGACGACGACCTAGCGGCGGTCCTGCGCGAGCAGGACGCCGTCTACGTCTCGGGTGGCAGCACGGAGAACCTGCTCGCCCTCTGGCGGCTTCACGGGCTCGACGGAGCCTTGCGCGAGGCCTGGGAGGACGGCGTCGTCCTGGCGGGTGTGTCGGCCGGGGCGATCTGCTGGTTCGACGCGGCGACGACCGACTCGTTCGGACCCACCCTGCGGCCGCTCCGGGGCGGTCTCGGCATCCTCGAGGGGACGTTCATCCCCCATCTCCACGGTGAGGCGCAGCGCCTGCCGCTTCTCCGCCGCCTCGTCGCCGATGGGACGATCCCACCCGGCTACGGCGTGGACGACGGCGCGGCGCTCATCTTTCACGATCGAGAGCTGGTCGAGGTCGTCACATCGAGGGACGGCGCGGCGGCCTACCGGGTCGAGCCCGACGGGTCTGGCGGAGCGATCGAGACGCCGCTGCCGGCCCGCTACCTCGGCTGACCACCGGCGAGAGGAGTCCAGGAGCGGTACTCGGCGTCCCACGTCGCGATCGGG
>DATHGS010000439.1:0-3643 GCA_035490155.1 Candidatus Methylomirabilota bacterium
TGGCCGCTGCTCGCCCTCTGCGTCGCCTGGCCGACGACGCTCCTCAAGACCTGGACCGGCAATCCGGTTATCTGGGCGATGGCGGCGATGGCCCTCGGGGCCCTTTATCGGTGGCCGGCGGTGTTCGTCCTCCTCAAGACGAGCCTCTTTCCGTTCGCGTTCTTCGGGGCAAACCGACGGAGCTGGTGGGTCGCGCTCGCGGTGCTCGTCGTCATGTCCGTGCCGTTCGGCTCGCTCTGGGCCGATTGGGTGGCCTCGGTCGTCAACTCGCGCGGCGGCGGCCCGCTCTACTCGTCCCTGGAGATCCCGATGCTGCTTCTGCCGCTGATCGCCTGGGCCGGCCGGACGAGATCCTGAGGGCGAGCGGCGACGGTCGACGCAGCCTGCCCACGGACGCAGCGCACCACCCAACCCCATGGTCATCCTCCAAATACGTTCCCTTGGGGAGGCAGTGGACGCTGCCCGACGCGTATCTTTTCAGTTGACTTACCGCGCTTAGGACTACCCCATTGCCCGAAGACCCAGATCTCCTCCAGGCTCGACTCGGTCGGGCCCGTTCACGACTCGACGAGGCGATGCCGGGCAGCCCTGAATGGGATGCCGCTACCGAAGCGGTCAACGACCTGACAATGCGCCTCGAGCGCGCCGTCAGCGAGCGACTCGTCGGCGTCTGACCAACCGACCTTTCAGGACCGCACTTCGGGTCAAAACCCCGTCGCGCCTAACGGCAGCGCTCGGCCGTCGTTGTCGAGGATGAGGCCCTCGGCACAGACATCGTCCCCCCGGCGGTGGAACCTGACCGGGGGTCTCGCTTTGCATCGGGGTCCCGCCGCAGCGCCCGAACACCCCTGGGGACAGATGAAGAAATTGGGGTGGCCTACGGGTCTCGAACCCGTAACCTTCGGATCCACATTCCGATGCTCTGCCGATTGAGCTAAGGCCACCGCCGATGCCCGCCGGATCGTCTGGTCGGCCGCGCGGCAGGACCGCCGGCCGCCCACGCGAGCGCGCCGAAGTCTACCGCAACCCCTCAGCCGCTCGCTCATGACAGGCCGCTGATCGCGATTGCCCGGGAAGTCGAATTCACGCCCTCGCGGCCCTGGTGCAGTGCGGTGTTCTCCGGAGCAGTCGCTGGTACGGCTGGGCCGTGGCGTCGGGACCTTCGCGCCGCGGACTGGTCCGGAACCGGCCCCTACGGTCAGGACAGCCCCGGACTGCTCACTCCGTGGCAGCACGAGAACCGCACCTGATGACCTTTATCCCCGCGACACGACCGTTCCTCGCAGCCATGCCCCGCGGCTTCATCCCGAACCGGTCAGACATCCGCCGGATGGCCCTTGGACTGGCGCTCGCGTTCGGGATCACGGGGGTCGGGCTGCTGGCCAGCGCCGGCCCGACGTACGCCTGGGATGCCAACAGCTTCAACTCCTCGTCCGAGCGCCAGCTCGTGAGCCTCACCAACCAGGCCCGGGCAGCCGCCGGCCTGCGCGCCCTGAAGATCGATTCGACCTTGACCTCGATCGCCCGCTGGCGCAGCAAGGACATGATCGTCAGGAACTACTTCAGCCACAACATCCCGCCGAGCGGCAAGATGGTCTTCTCCGTGCTCGACTCGAAGGGCTACTGCTATTACCTCGCCGGCGAGAACATCGGCTGGAACAACTATCCGGACGATGTCGCGACGGCGACGATCCAGCGCCAGTTCATGGCCTCGGCCGATCACCGCGCGAACATCCTCGGCAAGCGCTGGGACGTGATCGGCGTCGGCGCCTACAAGGGCCCGACCGGCAAGAAGATGTGGACGGTTCTCTTCGCCGACAAGTGCGGCTCGACCGCCCCGAAGGCGACGCCCAAGCCGACCCCCAAGCCGACGGTGAAGGCGCAGGCGACACCGAAGCCGACCCCCAAGCCGACAGCGGTTCCGACACCGGCGGCACCGATCATCGTCGAGAGCCCGTCGCCCGAGCCGACCACATCACCGGAGCCAACCGATCCGAACGGGTTCGGCGTCGGCCCGGGTGGCAATGGCAATGGCAACGGCAACGGCGGCGACACCGGCAACGGCGGAGCTAGTGGCGGTGGTCCGCCACCGGGTCAGGGCGGAGACAACCCGGCCGGCAATACCTCGACAAGCATGCGCGTCGTCGATGAGTCGGCACCGCCCGGCCTCTTGGAGACGATCGTCGGCGACGTGGCGGGGTTCTTCCTCGGCGCCTGAGCCACAGTCCCGGCCGGGCCGGAGCGCCTCGAACCGATAGCCACGCCCCCACGATCCGCCGCCCGGTCGCCCGGCTACACTGCCCGCGATGCTCGCAATCCCGCCGATCCTCGAGGCGCGCGACCTCACCAAGCGGTATCGCCTCGGGGCGTCGACCGTCGACGCGCTGCGCGGCGTCTCACTGACCGTCGCCGAGGGCGAGTTCGTCGCCCTGATGGGCCCGTCGGGGTCCGGCAAGAGCACGCTCCTCCAGCTCCTCGGTGGCCTCGATCGGCCCACTGCAGGCACGGTCACGCTCCAGGGCGAATCGATCAGCGAGCTGTCCGACGACGCCGCCACGAAGCTGCGCCGCGATCGGACCGGCTTCGTCTTCCAGTCGTTCAACCTGATCCCGCTGCTCGACGTCCGGGAGAACGTGGCGCTGCCGTTCACTATCGCCGGGCAAGACACGGGCCGCGGCGAGCTCGTCGAGCGGATCCGCGACGTCATCGCCCTGGTCGACCTCGCCGGCAAGGAGCACCACAAGCCGGACCAGCTGTCGGCCGGCGAGCAGCAGCGGGTGGCGGTCGCCCGGGCCCTCGTGACCCGCCCGGCCCTGCTCTTCGCCGACGAGCCGACCGGCAACCTCGACTACACGACCGGGACGGAGATCCTCGACGCGCTCTGGCGGTCGTGCGTCGAGCGCCACCAGACGATCGTCCTCGTCACCCACGACTCGAAGGCGGCGGCCTACGCCGACCGCGTCCTCGTCATCTCGGATGGCAGGATTCGCGAGGAGATCGACCTCGGCCGACGGCAGACCCACGACGCGACGCCGCTCATCGCCAGGCTCGCCGAGCTCGGGCTGTAACCCGTGGGCGGCCTGACGTCGCTCGCCTGGAGGAGCCTCGCGGCGCGCCCGGGCCGAACGATCCTCTCGATCGTCGGGATCGCCCTCGGTGTCGGCGTCCTGTTCGCGACCCTCGCGACCGAGGCCGGCATCGACTCCTCGATCGACCGGACGGTTCGGGACCTCGTCGGGCGGGCCGACCTGCGCGTCGCCGCCTTCCAGGACCGGACCCTGTCCGCCGAGAGCGTCGCCGCGATCGCCGATGCGCCGGGGGTCGTCGTCGCGGCTCCCGTCCTCGAGCGCCGGACGTACCTCGCGCCATCGGTCGACAACCCCGACGCCCTGCCGCCGCCGGTCACGATCATCGGGATCGATCCCGCCCTCGAAGCGCGAGTCCGTGACCTGCCCCTCGTGTTGGGGAGTCCCCTCAGCGGATCCGACGCGCCGGCGGCCATCATCACGGAGCGGCTCGCCGCCGATGACGGCCTGGCACTCGGGGCGAGCGTCGAGGTGCAGTCAGCCAACGGCCCGGTCGATCTCGAGGTCGTCGGTATCGTCGCGGGTGACGGGCCGTTCGTCGGCTCGGCGGGGCGGAC
>DATHGS010000440.1:0-6672 GCA_035490155.1 Candidatus Methylomirabilota bacterium
TTCTACGAAACGAGCGCGCGTCTTGCCAAGCACACCGAGAACGTCTCGGCGGGCACGACGCGGATCGGCGGCGTCGATGCATTCCGGGTCGAAACGTTGAACGACCAGACCTCCTTCCAGACGGTGGTCGTCTGGACGGGCACGGCCGCGATCGACGTCGTCATCGTGGCCAGCGACGTGAACGAGGTCGGCAGTCGTGCGGCCCATGACGCGATCGTCGGGCGGGCGGTCGCCGACTTCGCCGGTTTCCCGCCCGGCTGACGTCGAGCGTGCGTCGGATCCATCCGCAACGTGGCCGACATGTCAGGCGAAGATGGCAAGGTCCGCCGGATTTCGCGCAGGTGGGACAATGCGGCCATGTTCCGCTGGATCACCCGTTTCGTGCTGTTTCGGTTCCTGCCCCGACGGCTGCTGCCGATCCTCACGGTTGTCGAGCTCATCCGCCTCGTCAGGGGCTTCCGACGCCCGCGGTATGCCGTGAACGAGCCGGTCGACTCGAGGACCGCTCCGCCCCCGCGGATTTCGCCGCCCAGCCGCTCTGGAATGCCGGCCCCGGCGGGGGATCTGTCGGAGCCCGGCGCCTGACAAAGCGCGGCTCGGTCGGCCACACGGTCTCCGTCGGCGCCAAGGTTTCGGTCGGCCCCACGGTCCCCGTCGGCCCCGGCGACCGCCGTGCTAGAGTCGGCCGATGACCTGGTCGGCGCGCCGGCGTGCCTGGGAAGCCAAGCGGCTCGGGCCCGCGATCGAGCGTGCCCCGGAACGTCAGCCGCGATTCTCGACGATCAGCGACACCGAGGTCCGCCGACTCTACGGGCCGTGGGCGTGGCAGCCGGGCGAGGACGGCGGGCCGGTCGGTGGCGGTGGCCCGACGGCCGTCGATCACCGCGGTGAGCCCCTCAAGCGCGGTCGATGGGACGACTTCGATCCTCTCCGCGACATCGGGTTCCCCGGCGAGCCGCCGTTCACGCGAGGAATCCATCCATCCGGCTATCGCAGCCGGCTCTGGACGATGCGCATGTTCGCCGGGTTCGGTGCGGCGGAGGACACGAACGAGCGCTTCAAGTCCCTGCTGGCAGCGGGTCAGACCGGGCTGTCGATCGCGTACGACATGCCGACGCTCTACGGCTACGACAGCGACGACCCGGAGGCCGACGGGGAGTTCGGCACCTGCGGCGTCGGCGTCAGCAGCCTCGCCGACATGGAGGTTCTCCTCGACGGCCTCCCGCTCGACCGCATCTCGACGTCGATGACGATCAACAGCCCCGCCGCCCCGATCTGGGCGATGTACATCGTCGCCGCCGAGAAGAAGGGCGTGCCGCGGGCCGTCCTGGAGGGCACGCTCCAGAACGACATCCTCAAGGAATTCATCGCCCAGAAGGAGTTCCTCTTCCCGCCGGAGCCGTCGATGCGCCTGGTTACCGACACGATCGAGTTCGGTACCCGCGAGATGCCGCGCTGGAACACGATCTCGATCAGCGGCTACCACATCCGCGAGGCCGGCTCGACCGCGATCCAGGAGCTCGCATTCACGATCGCCGACGGGATGGCCTACGTCGAGGCCGCGCTTGCCAGGGGGCTGCGGGTCGACGACTTCGCACCCCGGCTCAGCTTCTTCTTCAACAGCCACTCCGACTTCTTCGAGGAGATCGCCAAGTTCCGGGCGGCACGACGTGTCTGGTACAAGCTCATGACCGAGCGCTACCAGGCGGAGAACGAGCGCTCGACGTGGATGCGATTCCATACCCAGACGGCCGGCGTCTCGCTGACGCCCCAACAGCCCCTGAACAACCTGACGCGGGTGGCGCTCCAGGCCCTGGCCGCGGTGCTGGGCGGGACGCAATCGCTCCACACCGACGCCTATGACGAGGCCCTCGCCGTCCCGACGGCCGAGGCGGCCCTCCTCGCCCTCCGCCAGCAGCAGGTCATCGCCGAGGAGAGTGGCGTCGCCAACACGATCGATCCGCTCGGTGGGAGCTGGTTCGTCGAGTCGCTGACGAACGAGACCGAACGCGAGGTCTGGCGATACCTCGACGAGATCGATCGACGGGGCGGGATGGTCGCGGCGGCGACCGAAGGCTATCCCCAGCACGAGATCGCGGACGCGGCGTATCGCTTTCAGCGCGAATTCGACGCAGGCGAACGGCGGATCGTCGGAGTGAATGCCTGGGAGGACACGAGCGAGGTCACCGAGATCCCCGTGCTCCAGGTCCCACCCGGATCGTTCGAGCGCCACATGGCCCGACTCCAGCGAACCCGCGCCGACCGCGACGCAGGCGCCGTTGAAACTGCCCTCGCCGGCCTGCGGGAGGCTGCGAGTCGCCCCGGTTCGAGCGATGCGAACCTGATGCCGCACTTCATCAACTGCGCCGCGGCGTACGCCACGCTTGGCGAGCAGTGCGGGGTCCTGCGCGAGGTCTTCGGCGAGTACCGGGAGCCTGCCGCGGTCTAGCGGTCGCGGTCCGCGGCGCGCGGCCGTCTCGTTCTCCGCCGTCTCCGCCGTGCGCCCGTGCGCCCGCCGCGCTCTCGCTGGCACTCGATTTGTCCGAGATCGAACGCCGCGGAGATTCACTTCCGCCCCGGCCTGTTACGACGGATTCGGCATCCGGATTCGGAGGATCAGGGCGAAACGGAAGTGACTTTCCAGGGTGTTCGGAATCGGATCAGTTGGTCGTTGGGCCCGGCAAAGCCGCAGACCTCACCGATCACGCGGGCATGACCGCCGGCGGGACGCGCGACCGTGGCTGGGACGCGCGGACCGCGACCAGGGCTCTACCATGGCCCCATGTACCTCGATGCGATGTCCTTCCTCGACGATGAGCGTGAGGCCTGGCGGCCGTTCGAAGCGCTCCTGGACCTGTCCGATGAGCAACTGGAGCGTCCGGTCGAGACAGCGCACGGCTGGTCGGGGCGGCAGTTGATGGGCCACGTCGTCGCCTGGCAGGAGGTTGCCCTCGACGTCGCGCGTGAGCTGGCCGTGAACGAGACGAGCCCGATCGCGGCCCGAATCGCGGCCGATTGGGACTCGCGGGGTGGCGACGTCGTCAACGCGGAGATCGACGCCCGATGGGCGAATCGGCCGCTGGCCGACGTGCGCGACGAGTTCCGGCGGATCGCCGGCGAGCTCCGCGGGTTCCTGACGGTCGTCCCGGAGTCGCGCTGGATCAAGAACGCCGCGAACCAGCGCACCCTCGCCGAAGAGACGATGGACCATTACGACGACCACCAGGCGGACCTGGATGCGATCCTTGCGGCGGTCAGGGAATGACCGAGCCCGAACCGAAGAGCCTTCCGGCGATCGTCGAGGCCGCGGCCTCCGACCTCGAGGCGACCGATCGCCGCTCGACCGCCGACGGGGCCGAGTGGTCGATCGGCGGCATCGTGTTCGCGGCGACGACGTCAGACGCCGCCGAGTTTCGCCTGGCGCGGCCCGTTGTCGAAGCTGCTCTCAGGACGCCCGGGACGACCCTATCCGGGCGTGGCCCCGATTGGATCGAATTCCGGCCGGCCGAGCTCGATGGGCATGCCATCGACCGGGCGACGGCCTGGTTGTCGAGCGCGTGGCGCCGCGCCGACGGCGAGAGCTGAGGGCCAGGCCGGCGAGCACGAACGGTCAGTAGTGGCGGCCGGGCGGGGAGAAGCCCGACCGCCCAGGGTAGGCGTGCCGGCCCGCGCGCTCCGGCGTCGTTGTCCCGGGCTCGCTCCCGAGCAGTCGTCTCGGGTTCGTGCCCTGGCGGCAGTCCATCACGCCGCCGTCTCGGCGGCGTCTCGGCCGAATGCGCTTCCGGCGGTCAGCTTTCCTGCGTTTCCGTGGCGTACTGGGCAAGCCCGAAGTGCTGCTCGAGCTGCTCCAGCGGCCGGAAACCAACGACACCCATCGGCTGCTTGCCGGGCTGGAAGAAGGCGATCGTCGGCAGGCTCAGGATGTTGAACGCCTGCGAGACCGCCGGGTTCGCGTCGACGTCGACCTTGATGACCTCGATCGACCCCTCGTACTTCTCGGCGAGCTTCTCGAGCTCGGGAGAGACCATCCGACACGGTCCACACCACGCGGCCCAGAAGTCGACCACCACCGGCTTTTCGTTCTTCAGGACCAACTCGTCGAACGTCGCGTCGGTCGCGTGCTTGACTTCCACCATGGAAATCATCCTTTCTCCCGCGCTTCCGCGGATCGTAATCAGCCCGGCTGGGCGAGGCTCTGAATGAGTCGATACGCCTCGAGGACGCGAACGTCCGCAAGGCGGTAGTACACGGTGCTGCCGTCGCGCCGGCTCTGAACGAGCCCGGCGCTCCTTAGCACCGCGAGATGCTGGCTCATGTTCGGCACCTGGCAGCCCACCGTCGTCGAGAGATCGCTCACGCTGAGCTCGCCCGCCGCCAGCGATTCGAGAACGCAGAGGCGTTTCGGATCGGCCAGGGCCCGCCCGACCGCCGCATACCGCTGGCGATCGAGTTCGGTCGACCTCGGGGTGGCGGTGTCCAACATCGGCGTAATCATGTCACTACTTGCGCAAACACGCAAGTAATTTGAGCGACCGCGCGCTGCCACGTCGCCTCGGTCGCCGCAGAGGCGGTTCAGGCGAAGGCGCCGTCCGAGCACCGGAGCGAGCAGGCTTCAAGGCCTGTGAGCGAGGAGCGCAGGCGGCAACGCACGCATGGACCGCCACTGTGGCGACCATCAGTCGATTCCCAGCTCCTCGAGGCGGTCGTCGTCGATCCCGAGGTGGTGGGCAAGCTCGTGGATCACGGTGATCCGGACCTCGTTGGCGAGGTCGTCCGGATCGGGAAAATCCTCCTCGAGCGGCAGGCGAAAGAGCGTGATCCGGTTCGGTGCGGCGACCCAGTCGGCGCCGTATTCGGTTCGCGGCACGCCCTCGTACAGCCCGTAGAGC
This sequence comes from Candidatus Methylomirabilota bacterium, assembly GCA_035490155.1. Taxonomy (GTDB): domain Bacteria; phylum Chloroflexota; class Limnocylindria; order Limnocylindrales; family CSP1-4; genus CF-46. Next base: position 4,890 of record DATHGS010000440.1, read on the forward strand.
GTGTCGTCGGCGTCGAGTTCGTTTTCGGCCAGCTGGTCGCGGCTCGGCAGGTCGTCGATGACGATCGCGACCTCGGCCAGCGCGTCGCGGAACGGCGAGGGAATGCCGGCGAGGGCGCGCTCGACGAGCCGCTCGAAGCCGACATGCTGGCTGCGGCGCCCGACCCGCTGCGATCCTCGACGTCGTTTCGGCATGGCGACCTATCCTAGCCGCGTGGAGCCCTCGCTCGAGCCGGCCGGCTACGTCGTCGAGGTCCGGCCCGGAGACCGCATCCACTTCCTCGACTGGGGTGGTCGTGGCGAGCCTGGCGTTCTGCTCATCCACGGCCTGTCGAACACCGCGTGGTCCTGGGCGCCGGTCGCCCGGCGACTCGTCGCCGTGAGGCGGGTCGTCGCGATGGATCTCCGTGGTCACGGCCTCTCGGATGCGCCGACCGGTGCCTACCGTGCGGAGGACCTGGTAGGCGACGTCGTTGCCGCGGCCGAGGGCTCCGGCCTTCTGGCGACCGATGGCGGCGGGATCGTGCTCGCCGGTCATGGATTCGGCGCCATCGTGGCGGCCTGGACGGCCGCGGAGCTCGGTCGACGCTGCGTCCGCCTCGTCCTGGTCGACGGAGGCTGGGAGGACCTCGCCGCGACGAGCGGCATGGACGTCGACGAATTCCAGCGCGGTCTCGACGAGCCGCCGGAGGTACTGGCGTCGCTCGACGCCTTCCTTGCCGACCGGCGCGGCTATGACCCGCCGAGCTGGGACGCCGACCAGGATCGGGCCGCGCGAGCGACGGTGGTCGAGACACCGGCTGGTCGGGTCGTTCCGTCGACGCGGCCGCACGCCCTCGAGGCCTCGGTCCGGGCGATGTTCGAGTACCGGCCGGCGGAGGCTCTCGCCCGCGTCGAGGCCCCGATCGTCGGGCTTGCTGCGACATCGCCGCTGCCCGGTCCCGGGCTGCCGCCGATGGACATCGTTCGGCTGGATGCCGTCGGTCACAACCTGATGCGCTACCGACCCGACGACGTCACGGCGGCGATCCTCGGCCGGTAGGCTTCCGCCCGAAGGAGGCGCAGTGAAGGTCGTGTACAGCCCGGCGCACCTCGGTCATGACGTCCGCCACGAGACCTATCTCGGCCAGCCGGTCGACGCGAACGAGGTTGCCGAGCGGGCAGAGATCATCCGCGCGGCGCTGGCGGCCGACGGCGGCTTCGAGGAGATCGGTCCGACCGATCACGGCGAAGCTCCGATCACCGCGGTCCACGACCCCGGGCTCCTGCGCTTCCTCGCCGAGGCGTGGCCGGCGGTCGAACGGGAGCGGATCGATCGCCACTACCTCGTCGCCGACACCTATCCGACGTTCAAGCTGTTCGAGGGGATGAGCCCCGAGTTCGCCTCGGGTCAGCCGGAGCCCGCGGCGGTCGCCGGACGAGCCGGCTGGTGGGGCCTCGACACGTCGAACCCGCTCGTCGAGGGCACGTACGTCGCGGCCCGGGCCGCCGTCGACGTTGCCCTCACGACGGTCGATCTCGTGCTCGGCGGGGAGTCGATGGCGTACGGCCTCTGCCGGCCGCCCGGCCACCACGCCGCCCGCTCGATGACCGGCGGGTATTGCTTCTTCAACAACGCCGCGATCGCCGCGGAGGCGATCGTCCGCGCGACTGGAGAGCGGGTCGCGATCCTCGACGTCGACTACCACCACGGCAACGGCACCCAGCAGATCTTCTGGCGCCGGAGCGACGTGCGCTACGTCTCGATCCACGCGGACCCGGACACGGACTACCCATATTTCCTG
>DATHGS010000441.1:0-2227 GCA_035490155.1 Candidatus Methylomirabilota bacterium
GACCAATCGGTGCCGTCACCGTATTCCACTACGACCGTCTCTGTGCCGTCACCGGCGACGCCACCAGCCGCCGGATCGGTTAGCGACCACGGAATCGACGGCGCCCAGTCAGATTCGATCCACGTCAAGCCGTCATTGGAGAGCCGAACCCGATCGGCCGCATCGCTCGGTGGCCCGAGAGTCAGCGTCGTATCAACGAACCGCGTCGCTGCTGCTCCCCCGTCGATCGTCACGGAACCGGGCACGTATGAAGCTGCGAATGACGATCCGACAGCGCCTGGCATCATGATGGCGACTGAGGCCAGGGTCGCCGCTATGGCCGATGTGGTGGCCTGCCGCGGCCGGCCGGATCGAGCTTGCATGTGTCGCCCCTCTAACCCGGCCCTGCCTTAGTTTGAACCGGAGTATAGGGAGCGCTAGATGGGCACAGTGGGAGTCAGTTGCGCTCACGCACCACAGAAACTGTGTACGCCTCGGATGCAGGTGCGCAAAGGCAGTGGCGTCGCTACTGAGAGCCGGTGCCGTTTCCCCGGCGATTGACGCCGTGGGCGTTCGGACCAGTGACATTGGTCGGCGGCTTGTCAGTCGGGCTGACATCCTCGCTCGTAACAGCGCCTTCGGTCGGCGGACAGGGATCCTGCGACGAGTGGCAGTTCGGGGTCGGCTTCGCTTTCGGAGTGGGTTTCGGCTTGGGGGTCGGTTTCGGCTTGTGGGTCGGTTTCGGCTTCGGCGTCGGGTCCTCGCGCCACAGGCCCGCCCCGTTGGCCTGTGCCTTCCGCTCGGCCGCCAGGTACAACCCGACGTACTTGACGTCGGGCAGGTTGGTGGCAACCGACGCGAAGCCTTCCTTGATGAGCTCGAGATTGACGAGGGTCCACGTCACGCCGTCGGTCAGCCAGACATAGCGAAGCAGTCGGCCATGTTGATCGGCCTCGGACACGTCCTTTTCGAGGACGACGGTCCGTCCGGCGACGAGCGCGGTGTTCGCCGCCGATGCCTTCGGGCTCATCGACACCGCTGGGCTCGATGCGTCAGGGGTCCCCGCCGACTCCATTCCGATGTATCGAACTTCGTATTCCGTATCGGCAAGCGCGACGACGATCGTCGCGCCGTCGACGACCCGGACCACCCTGGCCTCGGTGGTCTGGCCGGTTGGACCTGAGGTCAGGTCTGCCGCAGCAGGAGTTGTGACCGTTGGGTTGGGAATGGCGGCCGCGAAGACGGGGCTCGTGGCGGTCGGGGTCGCTACCGCCGATTGCGGCTCGGTGGAAGTGATCCCGGTGATGGACCCGGTCAGACCTATCAGGATCGCGAGGCCCGCGGCCAGCAGCCCGCGCAACGGGAGCTGTTGTGCGCCAGTCGAGTTCGCCGTGACGCGACCGGCCTGGATGAGCTCTGCCTTCGGGGCCACCCAAGCCGGACCGCTCGAATCCGCACCGAGCCCGTCGAAATCGAGACGACAGCCAAGGCAGTATCGGAAGGCGCCGGCTCGCGCGCTCCCGCATCGCGGGCAGAATTGCTTCACAAGATCCCCGTGTGAGGCTGGCGTCGGGCGAGGCGCCGGAACAAGCATGGCTCGCCGGGCCTGAACGGCGCAACCACCCATTCGCACTAGATCACGCGTGAATCCTGCCGCGAGGTTCAGCCCAGGAGCGTCAACCCGTATCGAGCGACAAGTTCAGGGACCCAGTCCATGAACATCGTCGAGCCGTATCGGGCGGCGGTTTCGCCCATTGTCTGGGGCGTCAGCTCGCCTCGGGCGCCCAGCTGGCCGAACTGCTCGAACATCTCCTCGAGCCCGGACGGGTGAATGCTGCCAAATCGGCGACCAGTGCGATGATGCGTTCAATGGCAAGCCTTCGTCGTGCTCACGTCACGAACAGGCGCGTGGTGCTCGCGAAGCGGGTCGGCCTTCTCGCCGTAGTCTGTCTCGTCAGCATTGGTTGCTCTCTGTTCAGGTCTGAGGGGAGACCGCGCTCGCCCCTCCCACTCCCCACTCCTCCGTCGTCGCGCATCGTCTACTTCATGCCGATCGGCGACTTTCCCTTGTCAGATACCCAGGCTCTGGTCGCCCACTACCAGGCGAAGTTCGACATTACGGTCGAGATCCTTCCGTCGATTGAGATACCTGACGAGGCAGTCGATTCGGCCCGAAAACAGGTCATCGCCGAGCGGCTCATCGATGCCATCGGGGCAGCTCGCGATGTCTCGTCTGATCCGACGGCCA
>DATHGS010000442.1:0-8389 GCA_035490155.1 Candidatus Methylomirabilota bacterium
GCCGGTCACGTAGCTCGCCCCGTCCGAGGCAAGGAAGGCGATCACCTCGGCGACCTCGGCCGGCGTGCCGGAGCGGCCCGCCGGGGTGTTCTCGCCCCCGATGACCTCCTCCTGGAGCTGCGAGCCCGTCGCGATCCAGCCAGGCAGGACGGCGTTGACCGTGACGCCCTGGCGGCCGACCTCGATCGCCAGACCCCGCATCAACCCGAGGATCCCCGCCTTCGCGGCGCCGTAGACGGTCGACGCCGGATTGCTCACGACCGGCCCGGTGACCGACGAAACGTAGACGATTCGTCCATGGCCGCTGGCGATGAGCGACGGCAGTGCGGCCTTGGTGACAAGGAACGCTATCCCCAGGTTGCGGGCCATGCCCTGGTCCCACTCCGCCGGATCCATGTCGAGCACATTGCTCGACTCCCACGGGCCGCCGACCACGACCATGCCGGCGTTGTTGACGAGAATGTCCAGATGTCCGCCAGTGGCCGCCAGCACCTCGCCAACGAGACGGGTCGGCGCCCCGTCGGCCATCAGGTCCCCGACGTGGCCGCTGGCGGTGATGCCCTCGCGCTGCAGCTCGGCGACGCGTTCGTGGATGCGGTCCGTTGTCGAGGCAAGCGAGACCCGCGCACCTCTCAGACCGAGGATCCGTGCGGCCGCAAAGCCGATGCCGCTGGGGCTGCCGGCGCCGGTGATGAGCGCAACGCGCCCGCTGAAACCTGCCATCCGCGCAGCCTAGGTCATCGGTTTGCGCGGCCGCGCGTCGGGCGCGCGTGGCGCGACCTGCTGCTACGCTCAGGCAAATGCCACGAGCTCAGCGCCTGACCGCCGACGAGCTCCTCGCCTGGATCGCGGCCCACGACGCCGCGTGGCGGTCCAACGATCCCGAAGCCATCGGTCGCCTCTTCAGCGAGGACGCGATCTACCGACTCGGGCCATGGGAGGGCCCGTGGCGCGGATTCACCGGGCCGATCGTCGGACGCGAGGCGATCGTCGATGTGTGGACGAGCACGTTCGACCCGGACGAACGCTTCAAGGCCGACGTCGACGTCGTCGCGATCGACGGCCGTCGAGGCGTGGTCCAGCGCAAGATCTCGTACGAGAGCGTCGCCGGGCATCCGGCCACGCGTTATGGCGTCCTGTGGGTAGTCGATTTCGACGCCGCCGGCCAGTGCCGCGAATACCAGGAGTGGTACGTCGAGAAGCCGAGGCTCGGGCGCCAGGGCGTGTCCTGAGGCCAGCGATCGAACGCCGCCGCGCCACCGCGGGTCCGCAACGGCGCCCCTGATAGGCTTCGACGCCATGGCCACAACCGAGCGGCGGACCGCCGCCCACCTCCTCGTCGACTGTCTCGCCGCCGAGGGCTGCGACTACGTCTTCTCCGTCCCCGGCGAGGAGACGATGGACATCCTCGACGCGCTGAGTGACCACCCGTCCGTCCGCCACATCACCACCCGCCACGAACAGGGTGCGGCGTTCATGGCCGACGTCCACGGCCGCCTGACCGGCCGGGCGGCGGTCGCGATGTCCACGCTCGGGCCCGGCGCGACGAACCTCATCACCGGCATCGCCGACGCCTACCTCGACCGGGCGCCGATGGTCGCGATCACCGGTCAGGCGAGCTCGGACAAGACCCACAAGGAGGCCCACCAGGTCGTCGACATCGTCGGCATGCTCGCGCCGGTGACCAAGTGGAACACGAGCGTCCAGCGCGTCGGGGCGATCCCGGAGATCGTCCGCAAGGCCTTCCGCACGGCGACACTCGAGAAGCCCGGGCCGACCCACATCGAGTTGCCGGAGAACCTCGCCGCGTCGATCGTCGAGGCCGGCGCGGCACCGCTCATCCCCGGGCAAACCTACTTTCCCGAGCCGACCGACGAGGCTATCGGCCACGCCGCCGACCTGATCGCTGCCTCCGAGCGGCCGCTCATCCTCGCGGGCAACGGGGTCCTCCGGCGTCACGCAGCGCCCGAGCTCCGGGCCTTTGCTCGCGGCCTCCACGTGCCGGTCGCGGTCACGTTCATGGGCAAGGGCGCGATCGACGACCGGAGCCACCTGTCACTGATGGCCGTCGGGCTACAGGCCCGCGACCACGTCCTCTCGGGGTTCGATCGGGCCGATCTCGTGATCTGCGTCGGCTACGACCTCGTCGAGTACGCGCCGGCCGCGTGGAACCCGGATGGCCGCAAGCGGATCGTCCACATCGACACCCAGCCGGCCGAGGTCGATGCCCAGTACCGGCCGGAGGTCGAGCTGATCGGCGACATCGAGGGATCGCTCGGCCGGCTGCTTGCCGCGGTCCTGCCCCGTGGAATCAGTGGCCGCGACGCCGGGGAGCGGCACGAGGCCCGCGAGACCCTCGTTCACGCCGATCTCCGCAATGCGCTGCTGGCCGATCTCCAGGCCGGCGCCGCGACCGACACCTTCCCGATCACGCCCCAGCGCGCGATCGCCGACCTGCGGGAGGCGCTCGCCCCGGACGACATCGTCGTCTCCGACGTCGGCGCCCACAAGGTCTGGGTGGCCCGGCTCTACCAGGCGTACGAGCCGAACACGGTGATCATCTCGAACGGCTTCGCGGCCATGGGGATTGCCCTGCCGGGGGCGATCGCCGCAAAGCTCGTCCAGCCGGATCGCAAGGTCGTCGCGCTGTGCGGCGACGGCGGCTTCCTGATGAACAGCCAGGAGCTGGAGACCGCGAAGCGGATCGGGACGAACATCACTGTCGTCATCTGGCGCGACAACGGCTACGGCCTCATCGACTGGAAGCAGCGAAACGAGTTCGGGCGACCGTTCGGTGTCGAGTTCGACAACCCGGATTTCGTCGCCTATGCCGAGTCGTTCGGGATCGCCGGCTTTCGGCCGGCTTCCGCCGCCGACCTCCTGCCGACGCTCCGCCGCGCCCTCGACGTCGACGGCCCGTCGCTCGTCGAGGTCCCCATCGACTACCGCGAGAACCTTCGCCTGACCGAACGGCTCGGCGCCCTCTCCGGAGCCTGATCGGCGACGCCGACTGCCACGCGGTCGCAAGGTTCGGGGAACGCGACGATACGGGCCGAAACGGTTTGCGGCGTAACCTCCCGCTCGTGGGAGGCCGCGCCGGGGGCGACGGTGCCTCGCAGCCGCCCAAGAGAGTGCGCGTGGACGATCGCAACGCCGACCAGTTTCGCCAGTGGCTCCGTCGCCAGCTTCGGTCGCGGCGGATGTCGCTCCGTCAGCTCGCCGCCCACTCCGGGGTCAGCGCGTCGACCGTGTCGCGCGTGGTTCGCGGCGATCGTCAGCCGAGCCTTCAGACGGCCCTCCGTCTTGCCAACGTGCTCCGGGCGGCGGGCGACGACTTCAACCCCGCGGCCCAGATCGGGGCGATGGTGGATCGGTTCGAACCGGCCACCGATATCGAACGGGCGCTCCGCGCCGACTCCCGCCTCTCGGAGGCGGACGTCCGACGGATCATGCTGATGTATCACTCCCTGCGCCGACCCGCCGGCGCGAAACCGGGTGCGCCGCACCGTACCGTGACCCGAGAGGCAGTGCCCGGGCTCTGAGCCGCGCCTGGCGCGCCTGCCGGGCGAGCGACGATTATTCGAACAGCTCGCCGTCGCGGAGCTCGACGATCCGGTCAGCGACGTCGAGCATCACCGGATCGTGGGTCGCGACGATCGCGGCCACCCCCTCCGTCCGGACGACGTCGCGCAACAGCAGCATGATCATGTGGCCCGTCTCCGAGTCGAGCTGACCGGTCGGCTCGTCGGCAAGCAGGATCCGCGGCCGGTTGGCCAGCGCGCGGGCGATCGCGACCCGCTGCTGCTCGCCGCCCGACAGCTCGTGCGGCCGGTGCTTCGCCCGTCCGCCCAGTCCAACTAGCTCAAGCAGTTCGCGGACCCGCGCGTCCCGTCCGCGTGCCTCGGCCCGGACGAGCCGCAGCGGGATCTCGACGTTCTCGGCGGCCGAGAGGATCGGGACGAGACCGAACGACTGGAAGATGAACGCGACCGATCGGCGGCGGATGTCGACCAGCTGCTCCTCGCTCATCGCCGAGATCTCGACGCCGTCGATGAGAACCCGGCCGGAGGTTGGCCGGTCGAGGCCGCCCAGGATGTTCAACAGGGTCGTCTTGCCGCTCCCCGACCGGCCGCGGACCGCAAGGAGCTGGCCCGGGCTGGCCGTCAGGTCGACCCCGCGGAGGGCGTGGATCGTCGCGTCGCCCGAGGGGTACTCGCGGACGAGATCGACGGCCTCGAGAATCGGCAGCCCCGCATCGCGGCCCCGGCCCGAGCCGGATCGATCGGCGAGCGTCACGGGCCGGTCTCCTCGGGCGCACCGGGTACGCCGGGTTCGTCGCCTGGCTCGCGACGGGCCGGCCGAAGCGGCGGCACCGCAGGCGCCCGATCTGGCCAGATCCCGACGTGGTCCTCCTCGAGCCGGAGCCGGACGCGGTCCTTCAGGCCGAGCGCCGCGACGTGGGTCTTCGGCAGCTGCAGCCGGCCGGCCCGGTCGAGGACCGCGAACTCCTCGCTGATCACCCGATGCTCGCCGTCGGCGAACTCTGTCCGCCGCACCGTCTCGGTTGAGGTTCGGCCGTCGCGGATCGCGACCGTTCGCTGGACCTGTTCGGAGACCAGGGCGTCGTGGGTCACGATCACGATCGTGGTTCCGAGCTCCTCGTTGACCCGGCGGAGGAGGCCGAAGATCTCGGTCGAGGTTGTCGTGTCGAGCTCGCCGGTCGGCTCGTCCGCGAAGATGACCTCCGGCTCGTTGGCGAGCGAGACCGCGATCGCGACCCGCTGCTGCTCGCCGCCAGAGAGGTGCTCCGGCCGATGCTCCGCGCGGGGACCGAGCCCGACCAGCTCGAGCAGCAGGCGTGCCCGTTCCGCGCGGCCGCTCCGGCCGTCCAAGGTCATCGGCAGCTCGACGTTCTCCTGGGCCGTCAGATACGGCAGGAGGTTTCGGGCGGTCTGCTGCCAGATCATCCCGACAACTCGTCGCCGGTAGCGCGTCCGCTCACCCCGGCCCATCTGGCCGAGATCGTGACCGGCGACGACCGCCCGACCGGCCGACGGCGCATCGAGGCCGCCGAGGATGTTGAGCAGCGTCGACTTGCCGCTCCCCGAGGCGCCGACGATGGCGACCATCTCGCCGGTCCCGACGACGAGATCGAGACCTTGCAGGGCGACGACCTCGAGATCTGCGACCTTGTAGATCCGAACGAGGCCCTCGCACACGATCTGGCGGCCATCAGCGGCACTGACGATCGGACGACGCCGGCCGGGTAGGGCGAGACGCCCGCCGATGTCGGCCGACCGCCGGCCATCGCCGGAGCCCGGGCGTGGCAGGTCGACGATCTCGGGCAGGCTCAGGTTGTCGCGGTCCCGGGTCATCCGGCTCCTCACTCGAACCCGCGTCGGAGCGCCGCGACCGGTGTGCCGCGCCGCTGCATCCACGCCGCCAACCCGATCCCGACGATCGTGATGGCGAGGACGCTCGCGAAGATGATCGCCAGCTGGCGCGGATCGGCCGTGAGCGGAACGTCGATCCGCGAGCCGACGAGTGCGTCGAGACCGAGCCCCGGCTCCAGGAGCACGAACAGGCCGAGACCGAGCGCGATCCCGGCAACGAAGGCAATGGCCACGGTCGGACCATGTTCGACGATCACGAGGCCGAGTGCCCCGCGCGGCGACAGGCCGAGCGCCCGGAGATGGGCGACCTCGACGGCTCGCGCGTCACCCGCAAGGGCGAGCGCGGCTGTCACCGCGAGGGCGGCGTACAGCGCGGCCACGACAGCGGCGAGCGTGATGCCGCCGACGATTGCCACCGTCACCGGGGAGTCGATGAAGGCCCGGCCGACCTCCGCCCGGCCCTGGACCGCTGCCCCCGGGGCAATGTTGGCGACCGCGTCGCCAATCGCCTGGCCGGCGGTCTCGGGCGCGTCGAGGAACATCGTCGTCGCGATCAGCTGCGCCTCCGGATGGATCGCCTTGAGCTGCTGGCGCGAGGCGATGCCGAAGAGCGCATCGGCCGGCAGCGTCGGGAATGTATCGCGGGCCGCGATGGCCGTCGCCTGGTAGCTGAGCCCGTTGACCACCAGTTCGAACTCGTCGCCGATCTTCACATCGTCGAGGCGGCTCAACGCGGACGACGAGAGGAGGATCGGCACGACGGGGCCCGGATCGTTCGCAAGCATCTCGGGCGGCAGCGCCGGATCGGCCGGCGTGCCGCGGACCATTCCCTCGTAGGCGGCGGCGTCGACCGAGAGGAACTGGATCCGGAGGCTGCGGAAGCCGATCCGGACCTCGGTCCAGGCGGCCCTCGCCGAGCTGGTCACGCCCGGGAGCTTTGTCGGGTCCAGACCGGCCGGCAGGGACCCGCTCGGGTCGCTGATCTGGTACGGCGCCCCGACCTCGTGCCAGGACGCAGCCTCGCCGGCCCGGTAGAGGTGGACGAGGGCAGTCGACGAGAACGCACCGATCGCGGCCGCCGCCAGGAGCACGATCAGCACGGCCGCGGTGCTCCCGCCCTGGACCGCCCGGCGGAGTGCGAGGAGCGGGACGAGGCCGCGCCTCCTGGCTGCCACGCGTCCGAGCAGCCGAAGGGGCAACGGCACGAGCCGGACGGCGGCCAGCCCGACGGCGATCGCCGCCAGGGCGGGGACGGCGGCAATCAGCGGGTCCGCGCCGGACAGCGTCCCAGTGCTGCTCGTGCCGCGCACGCCGCGCTCGCGCAGGAGGTACGCGCCAAATCCTGCGAGGATGATTACAACGGCGTCGAGGACGAGCCGGCGCCGGCTCGGGCCGCGGGGTGGATCGTCATCGCGGCCGGCCCGCAGCGCCGTGATCGAACGCGGAAGCGCAGTCACGATCAGCAGCCCGATGGCGAGCAGCGTCACGATCGTCGCCGCGACGATCGTTGCCCGGTTACTCCCGGCCGGAAGCAGGAGCGCGGCAGCCAGCACGGCCAGACCGAGGGCGGGCACCGTGATCACGAAGCCCTCGAGGAAGACCGCCCGGACGATCTGGCCGAGTGTCGCTCCCCGCTCGCGGACGAGGCTGAGGGCGGGACGTCGACGGCGGGCTGCGATCGTCGCAACCAGGCCGAGCGCGGCAATCGCTGCCGCCGCAGGTCCGATGGCCACGACAGTGAGGATGGCGAGGGCCGACGTCCAGCGTGCGGCGTGGGCCTGGACGAGCAGCAGCAGGCCGCTCCGCAACGCGGTTCCATCGAGGGTCCGGCTCGTGACCTGGAGGAACGTCGTGTCGAGCTTTCGCAGGTCGAGGATCAACGGATCAATCCGGGAGGCCGACAGGCGATCGGGCGCGACGAACAGCCTCCACGTCGTGCGGAACGGAGGCTCCTCCGGGGCGATCACGGTCAGGGCCGGTTGATACTCGTCCGGTGCGAGCAGCGCCGTCGTGTCGATCGCCCGGGCATCGCCGCCGAGCGATCGAATGCTGGCCTTCTCGACACTCGTATCGTCATACCAGAACGAGTCCAGCGGCTGGTCGACGTCGAAGACACCGACGATCTCCATCGCTGCCATCACGTCACGGTTGCGGCCGGCGTTGAGGCCATCGCGCGGATCGAGGGTCACGAACAGGGTCTCGCCGAGGCCGTGGTTGATCTGGTGGACAGCGTCACTCGACAGCGCGACCTCGATGACGGTGGCTCTCGTCTGCGGCGATCCGTCCGGGCCGACCGGCGCCGGCGAGTCCGTCTTCGGGAGGGCGACTGTTCGTGTCGTGGCCGTCGGCGCCCGGCCCTGGACGTAGTGAATGCGGGTCTCGGCGCCCGGCTGGATCCGGAAGCGGGCGAAGGCCGGATCCGGTGTCGGAGCCTCGATCCGCCAACGCGAGCTCTCGATGACGATCGAGCGGCTTTCTACCAGGTTCTCGACCGAAGCCGGCATGAGCGCCTCGCGTGTGTCGCCCTCCTCGCCGAAGTGGACGAGCGGGTCTGTTGGCGGACCCGCCGGGATGAACCCGTCGTCGACCAGGGCGATGTTGCGGGAGATCGCACCGGCGTTCGCCACGACGCCTTGCAGGGCTTGATCGCCGACCTGCTGGAGAACCCGCGGGGCGAGGCCGAACACGGTCGCGGTGACGAAGACAAGCAGCCCGAGACCGAGCGCCGGCACGCGGTCCTCGCGGAGTCGCTTCAGGGCAACGAGGAAGGAGGACACGTCAGCTCTGCCCGACCCGCAGGACGCCGCTGATCTTCACGTCGGGAAGTTGCCGCCGGACGAGCCAGATCGACACGACGAACAGGACCACCGCGGCGAGATAGACCGGGGCGATCGCCTCCCACGGGATGACCACGACCGGCGCCGGTATCGGTGCCGCACCGGTCTGGGTCAACGTCGCGAACGGCAGGACGAGCCAGGCGAGGACGACGCCGAGCA
>DATHGS010000443.1:0-12919 GCA_035490155.1 Candidatus Methylomirabilota bacterium
CGAGGCCATGGTCGCGAACAGCCCACTCGAGGTCCTCAGGCTGCCTGATCCGCCAGCGTGACCTCCGCGAGTGGGCTGTTCGCGACCATGGCCTCGAGGTCGCGCCGTCCCCAGGCGTTGGCGACCAGCGGCATGATCGCCCGCCGCTCCGATTCGTCGGTGATGACTCGGGCGGTCGCCGGGAGGTCCGCCGATGCGCCTGGTCCCTTGAGATGGAACGTGAAGTTCGGATCGGCCTCCATGTTGGCGATCCACGATCGCTTGCGATGCGACGGAACGCCACTCAGGAACAACCGCCCGTCGAAGTTGTGGAACACGAGTTCGATCCGGCGCGGCAGACCGCTGCGGCGTCCCGTAGTCGTGATGTCGATCGTGTGGCCACGACTCAGCGCCCGCCGAATAGCCTCGTCCATCATGTCCTCTGGTCGCGTGTTTATTGTTCGTTGCAACATGCAACTAGCTTACACGCAAGCGCCCGGACGGCAACGGTTCGGGTGACTCAGACCTTCTGGCCCTGAGCTCGCTGCTCCGCTTTCCAGGCGCGTTTGCCCGCCTGGTAGGTCGCGAGCTTCTCGGCCGTGTCGACATCGCCGAGGGTCATGTGATCGGGCGCGAACTCCTCCCACCCGGCCGGCGCAACGCCGAGCTGCCTGCCGAGGATCGCGACCAGCGTTCCGGCCTTCATCGGGCCGATCCCTGGTAGCGCGAGGAGCCGCTCGTGGAGGTCGCGGGCGCTCGTCGCTTCGGTCCAGATCCTGGCAGCGTCGCCGTCATAACGCTCCACGATCGCGGCGGCGAGCTCCTGCGTCCGGCGGGCCATGTTGCCGGGAAACCGGTGAAGGGCCGGTCGCTCCCTGAAGATCTCGTCGAGTCGCTCCGGCTCCATGGCGGCGATCCTCCGCGCATCGAGGCCGCCGATCCTGCGGCCGAGCTCGAGCGGTCCGGAGAAGGCCTTCTGGAGCGGCACTTGCTGGTCGAGCACGAACCCGATCAGCAGGGCCAGGGGGTCGCTGACGAGGAGGCGGTCCGCCTCCGCGTCACCGGTGAAGGGAAGTCGATCGATCGTCATGGTCGGATGATAGTCGCGTCCGATCGGGATCACGTCACGCAGGATGCGGCGGCGCCTCCGACCCGCCGCAGCGAAGCCGCGGGCCAACTAGCCACGTGCACATCCCGTGAGCGTTGGCCGAGGTACGCGGGCTCCGATCGCCATTTTCGACGTCGAGATCGATATGCCGGGCCGGATTCCACGCTCAGTGGAGCGGGCGCACGAAGCCTGGGCGCCCCGAACCGCCGCCGGAACTCCGCTTACGCTCACCCGATGTGCATTCGGCTAGATCGAGCGGCTAGGGCGGAGCGTCTCAGCGACCGTCCGCCAGTTTGGCGAGCCTTGGCGGTGAGCTACGGGGTCGATGCCGCCCGGAAGGTGCTCGCGGACATCCCGAGGTCGCCAATCACGGAGCGCCAATACCGGTTATTCGCCCCGAGGGGATCGAGGATCGCCCTCTTGCCGCTCGTCCGGACCGATGAGAACGTGAAGTCGTAGCGCCCGTCGCGGACCGGATCGCTCCAGAAGATCTGGCTGATGGTGCGATTGGTCTGGAACAGCCCCGAGAGGATGTACGCAGGGCTGTTGATCGCCTCGGCGAAAACGGCTCGTGCGTTCGCCCGCAGGAAGCCCGCACCGAAGTTGTCGACCCGCTTGACGGCCGTCGCCTTCGTCGGGTAGCCGGAGCCCCATTCGTTGTTGCCGGAGGCGTAGCAGAGTCGGTTGAGGATGACGACCGCGTCCGGGGCGAAGCGGATGTACCTCGAGACGTAGTACTCGCCGTAGTAGGTGTTTCGCGTGCTACCGGCCGACGCGTTGAGGCCGAGTCCGTCCTTCGTGTAGGCGCTGAACGCACCGTACGGGCTCGGATAGCCGTTGCCGTGGCCGAGGTAGATGAAGACGCTGGCGCCCTGGGCAACGCTCTTGACCTTTGCCCAGGTCGCGTTGGGGCTGTAGATCTCGTACACGGTGGCGCCATAGGAGCGGGCCTGCGCCGCGAGCTTCCTGGCGCTGTAGATGTAGTTCGAGGTGGCCGAGCCGACCGGCCCGACGACGATGACGACCTTCCGACCGGCTGCCTCGGCAGCGGTTGGCTGGACGGCGAGCCCGCCTACGGCGAATGCGGCGGCAAGTAGGACGGTTACGGTGAGCCGCAGCGATCGCTGGTGGGACGCCCTCTGGGCGCCATGTCTCGGAACGGGCAAGACTCTTGCCTCCTCTCTCCCGGAACACCGCGCAGGGGCGCAGTGACGGTGGTGGTGTCGCCGGCGACAGGAGGGCGCGAGAGCTTGCGATGGCAAGGACGCGGGGATGAGAGCGGCGGGGCGCGTCGCGAGCAGGGCTCGATTCGCGCCCGACAAGATCGGGTGAGCCGATCTCGAAAACGACCGCCGAGCGGGTGAGCACTCGACGGTTCGACAGGTTCCTGCCGTGGGGGCGGCGGTCTTCTGTTTTTCGGCCTGTCTATGGGTTTTTTTGCCTGGGGGGCTTGCAGGAGTATGACAGGACGACCCTCTCGACGCTTCACCCCAAATGCACCATCAACACGTGGGCCGATAGTGCCGTTGCCTCCACGCACGTCGCGTCGTCGGCGCCGTGCACGTGCCCAAACGAGGCACAGAGGCGAAATCGGCTATGCTCGGGGCGAATTGTCGCCGAGGTGTGTCCGTGCGCGGACTGGCCGTCGACGACGGCCCCACATCCGGCCCGCTGCTCGCGCCCAAACTCGCGGCGGGCATGCAGGAGAACATTTGACCTTCGAATCGCTCGGCCTCTCGGCCGATCTCCTCCAGACAGTCAAGGAGGAGGGCTACACGGAGCCGACGCCCGTCCAGGCGCAGGCCATCCCATTCGTTCTAGCCGGCCGCGACGTCCTCGCGGCAGCCCAGACCGGTACCGGCAAGACAGCGGCGTTCACGCTGCCGATCCTCGACCGCCTCCGGCCCCACGCCAATACTTCGTTCTCGCCGGCGCGCCATCCGGTTCGCGCGCTCATCCTCGTTCCGACCCGCGAGCTGGCGATGCAGGTCGACGAGAGCGTCCACACGTATGGCCGGACGGTCCCGCTCCGCTCGACCGTCGTCTACGGCGGCATCCCGATGGATCCCCAGATCAAGGCCCTCCGCGGCGGGATCGAGATCCTCGTCGCAACCCCGGGCCGGCTCCTCGATCTCGTCGGCCAGCGGGTGGCGAATCTCGGCCAGGTCGAGATCCTCGTCCTCGACGAGGCCGACCGGATGCTCGACATGGGCTTCCTGCCGGACATCCAGAAAATCATCGCCCTGCTGCCGGCACGGCGCCAGAACCTGATGTTCTCGGCCACCTTCTCGGACGACATCAGGCGCCTGTCGGGGACGATCCTGCGCGATCCGGAGACCGTCGAGGTCGCCCGTCGCCACGAGACCGTCGAGGGCATCCGCCAGCTCGTCTACCCGGTCGATCGCGATCGGAAGGAGGCGCTCCTGGCCCACATCATCCGGAAGGAGGACCTGCGCCAGGTCCTCGTCTTCACCCGGACGAAGCTCGCGGCGTCGCGCCTCGCATCGTGGCTGGATCGAGCCGGCATCGACGCCGTCGCCATCCACAGCGACCGATCGCAGCCGGAGAGGACGCGAGCACTCGAGGGGTTTAAGTCCGGCACCATTCGCGTCCTCGTGGCGACCGACGTCGCGGCTCGCGGCCTCGACATCGAGGACCTGCCCCACGTCATCAACTTCGAATTGCCGTGGAACCCACAGGATTACATCCATCGGATCGGGCGGACCGGGCGCGCCGGCGCAACCGGCGACGCGATCAGCCTCGTCTGCATCGACGAGACGGATCTGCTGCGCGGGATCCAGCGGATGCTCAAGGTGGCGATCCCGTGGACCGTCGAGGAGGGCTTCGTGCCCGATCGGAACGTCGAGCCGCGGCCGCTCCGCGGCGGCGACATGACGTCCGGTGCGCCTCGCAGCGGGTCGCGCAGCATCCATCGCAAGCCGGTCCACCACCGGACCGGCGCCGTTCGCTAGGACCTGGCGGGCTCCGTCGGCGAGCCGGATTCGGGGGGCGAGGCGGGGGAAGGTGAGGCGGCCGACGAGCCGGCCGCTCCAGATGCGCCTTGTGCAGCGGCGGCGACCGCTGTCGCTGGCGTGGGGATCGCCGCGCCGGTCGTCGTTGCGCCGCCGAGGGTCATGCTCATCGCCGCGCCCGGGAAGAAGAAGCCGAGCATGATGTCGGCGGCGATCCGGTCGACCGTGTAGCGATTGACCAGCGCGTGGGCGCACCGCACCTCGCCGCCGGTTGGTTCGCTCAGCAGCGTGATCCGGACGTCGCGGAGCAGGACGAACTGGCCGCTCGGGCGCGCGAGTGCGCGTCCCGGGTCGAAACCGGGCATCGTGGAGAGCTCGCCCTCGATCCGATACGGACCAGCGTCGAGGTCGATCGCGTGCCACTGGGCATGGCCGGGAACGTCGTCGAGCTCGTCTGACACGAGTAAGAGCAGATCGTCGACGGGCAGCTTCACGTCGCCGGCCTGGCGCGCGGCGGAGCCGTCGATCGGCAGCCACTCGCTGCCTTCGACGATCAGCTCGCTCAATCCTTCGACATGGGCCCGAACGTGACCTGGCGCGGCGACCATGCCGGTCGCAATCCCCGTGGCCGTGTAGGCCTCGACTCTCATGGGCATGAGTTCTGCCTTCCAGCGTCTCGACAGTGTCAACGGCGGACCGTCGCCTGCAACAGGCCGTCGGTACCGACCGCGAGGCGGCAATCGTCCCGCGGCGTCGATTCGGGAAAGGAGCCAGCCGTGGCTCACCTGGGTGACGAGATGCTCGCCGGCCTCGATCAGGACGGACGGCTGCACATGTGACATGGCGGTGCCGGGGCGAACACGATCGCGAGGAGATGCTGGACGATGATCCCTGGATCTGTCCGACTCTGGTTCGTCAGCACCGCGATCGTCGTCGCCGAGCCCGGAATGTGCCGAACGGCGGCGCGGAAGCCGAGCAGGCGACCCGAGTGCCCGAGGGTCAATCGGCCGTCGATCGGGAAGACCTGGACGCCCAGGCCGTACGGCACGCGCGGCCGATAGCCTGCCGATGTCGCGATGTCGTCGACCATGGCCGCCGTCTGGGTAGGCCCGAGGGCCGTCCCGCCGTACAGGAGGCGGCCCCAGCGAGCGACGTCGCCGGAGGTCGCGGCGATCGAGCCGGCCCCGCCGGCGGCAGTGACGACCGAGCGGAACGGGGCGACACCCGTGCCGTCGGCGAGGTCGATCGGGGTTGCCGTCGGCTTGGGGCCGTTGAAGCGATAGCCATGGGCCAGGCTGGAGCGGGCCGATTCGATTGCCTGGTACCAGGTCGCGTTCAAACCGAGCGGTGTGAAGAATCGCTGGCGAAGGGCCGCGGCGAGCGTCCTGCCCGTGACTCGCTCGGCGATCTGTCCGAGGTAGAGGTAGTTCGTGTTGGAGTAGTGCCAGCCCGCCCCCGGCGCGAAGTAGCGCTTGCCGACGTAGTGGAGAGATCGGGCGGCCGTCCAGGTCGCGTCGCGGTGGGCCAGGAGCGCCTTGTCGATCGGCGGATGGAGGAAGAAGTCGTCGAGGCCGCTGGTGTGATCGAGGAGCATCCTCACCGTGATGCGCGGATCGATCTTCGCGGTCGGAAGGTACGTCCGGGCGGACGCCCCGAGGTCGATCCTGCCGTCGCCGGCGAGGGCGACGATGAGCGCGGCCGTATAGGTCTTGCTGACGCTGCCGAGAGCGAATGCCGTGTCCGCCGTGACGGCAACACGGGCCGTGACGTCCGCGAAGCCGCTCGTTCCGGTCCACGACGTGCCGTCGCCGAAGAGGATCGTGGCCGACACACCGGGGATGCCAAGCCTCCGTCGATCGCTGTCGAGACTCGTCTGGAGCTGGATCCGGACAGCAGCTGCGCGCTGCTCGGACAACGTCGCTGCATCGGGCTGAGGGAACGGCGGTGGCGACGGCAGCTCGTTCGTCGGTGAAGGGGGCGGCATGGTCGCCAGCGGTGTCACCGGCGCGGTCGCAGAGAGCGAGCCGAGATCGGGCGGGACCGTCGGCGGCCCTGGGCTCACGATCGCGGCGACTCCCCCGGGCAATGACCAACCTGCGGATCGACCGAGCGAGACAACCGCGAAACCACCCGATCCGACGATCAACACACCGAGCAGGATCGCCAGGATGCGGCGGCGCGTGCGTCGTCCGGGGCGAGGATCGGCGGGAGGCGCCATGATGGGCACGATACCGCGCCGACCGGATTGCCCTGTGGCAGCTCGGCTGCGCGGGTCTGAGCGGAGGACCGGATGGTCCAGTCTCTCGAGAACATGCCCCGCAGTCGGCAGGGCGGATGAGCGACGAAGCGCCGCTCGACGCCGCCGGACTCCTGCGATCCGTTGGGCTGCTCGCCGACGGGCCGGCCGTCTGGGGTCGCCCGATCCGGGCGCCGGGGCCCGGGATCTTCATCGTCGAGCTGCCGTCACCGCCAGCGAGCGCCCCGATCGACATCAACCGGGTTGGCAAGTGGCTGGAGCACGTTCCGACGATCCGGATCGATGGCAAGCAGCCGACGTCGAAAGAGATCGCAGCGCGGCTCGCTGGTTTCTGGATCCCCTCGGCGGCCGTCCTGTATATCGGGACGAGCGAACAGAACGTCGGGGCCCGGGTCAGCGCCATCGATCGGACGATGCTCGGCGACCGCCGGCCGTACCCGGGAGGCGGCTGGCTGAAAACCCTGGCCGGGCTCGACCGCGCCCGGGTGTGGTGGGCCGGCACGGCCGCAACCGAGGAGTACGAGGACGCCCTGATCGGCGCGTTCGCTGCTGCCGTCCCCGAAGCTGAGCGAGCCCGCCTCCACGACCCGACGGTCGTCCTGCCGTTCGCGAATCTTCGTTCGGTCGGCGGCGAGAAGAAGGCTCATGGCCTCACTGGATATCTCGTCCCGGACGATCGCCCCACGCCCGTTCCGGTCGGCTCGATCACGGAGCTGCCGGCCGGCGACGCCGATGGCGCGAACGGGTCGACGACGCGTGCCGGCGGTGGAACCGTTCGGCGAGGTTCCGTGGCCGGTCGAGCCACGCCGGCACGTGCGCCGCGCGCGGCGCCGCGCGAGCGCGCAACGGTTGCTTCGCCGCGGGGCCGAAAGCCGGTGCCGCCCGGCCCACCGCGGGGCGAGCCGGTCTTCCTGTCGGTGGACGGCATGGCCCGGCTGCGCGAGGAGCACGCCGAGCTGACGGGCAAGAAGCGGCCGGAGGTGATCGCGAGGATCAAGTCCGCCAAGGAGCTCGGCGACCTCAAGGAGAACGCCGACTACAGCTCGGCGCGTGAGGAGCAATCGTTCCTGGAGGGCCGGATCAAGACGATCGAGTCGCTGCTGCGGGATGCCACGGTCATCGAGGCGCCGACGAGCGAGGCCGGCGGCAAGGTCGGCCTGGGCTCGAAGGTCTCGATTGCCGATCCGGATACCCCCGACGACATCACCGTCTACGAGCTTGTCGGGCCACCCGAGGCGGACCCATCGGCCGGGCGGATCTCGAACATGTCGCCGGTCGGCAAGGCCCTGGTCGGCAAGACGGCCGGCGAGACCGTGCTCGTTCGCACGCCGCGTGGCGAGGCCCAGTTCGTGATCGTGGCTGTCGACTGACGGTCGCGGCCACGACGCGGGCCGACATCCAGCGCGATATGAGGCTCAGTGATGAGAATCGCCTCGACACCTTGACCCTCCGCACTTTCGTGCGGGACGTCCCACGAATCTGCGCTGGGTCGAGCGTGATTGCCGGGATTCCGATGAGCCAGCCTGATATCGGGGAGCGACCGGGCGGCCCGGCGACCCCGGCCCTCGCTATGCCGCGCGGCGGCCGCGAACGAGGCTGAGGATCACGAGGATGACGCCGGCTGCGATGAGCGCGATCGAGGCCAGCTGTGAATTCAGCAGGAACGGCTCGCCGGACAGGCCGATGACTCCCTCGAAAAAGAGCCCGAAGCCTGCAAACAGCGCCAGCGCGACGCCGATCGTGCGCGCCCCCGCCGAAACGAGGTCCGGCTGGCCGCGAAACAGCCCGTAGAGAAAAAGCCCGAGGCCGCTTCCGCCAGGCCCGACGAGGGCCCAGGCATACGCCCACGTCGCCCAGAGTCCGGTGGCGTTCTGGACCGCGAGGACGACGCCGACCATCGTCGTGATCCCGCCGGCGGTCGCCAGCCCGGTGCCGGCGCGGACGTCCGCCGTCGCCAGCGCGGCGACGAACAGCAGCACGCCGGGGACGATGACGAAGAACGGCCAGCCGTAACGGCCGAGGTCGAAACCGACGACGCGTTCGGCAAGGAAGAACCCGCCGAGCGCGATCAGGATGATCCCCAGAATCACCCCGCCTCGGCGCTCGGCGGGCGGCATTGATCAGTCTCGAGCCGGTGCGCCGAGCTTGTGCTCGACCGCCCATAGGGCTGCCTGGGTTCGCGACGCAAGACCGAGCTTGCCGAGGATGTTCGAAACGTAGGTCCGCGCGGTTCGCTCCGTGATGAACAGCGCAGTACCGATCTCCTTGTTGCTCATCCCCCGGCCAAGGAGCCCGAGGACGTCCTTCTCGCGATCGGTCAACGGTTCCACCGGCTCGTCCTGGCCGGACTTCTTCGCCCGCATCCGCTGGGCGAGCAGCCGGGCGACGGCGGGATCGAGATGGACATCGCCGGCGAACGCTGCGCGGACGGCGGCGGCGACCTCTTCGGCCTCGGCGTCCTTGAGGACATAGCCTGTGGCGCCGGCCTCGAGCGCGGCAGTGACCTTGTCTTCCTCGATGAAGCTCGTCATCGTGACGATCTCCGTCTCGGGGCGCTCGGCCTTGATCCGGCCGATTGCGGTGATGCCATCCATGTTCGGCATGAGGAGGTCCATGAGGATGACGTCCGGCTCGAGTCGGCGGGCCATCGCGACACCCTCGCTGCCGTCGGCGGCCTCGCCGACGACCTCGATGTCGTCCTGGAGATCGAAGAAGACCCGAAGTCCCATCCGGACCACGGCGTGGTCATCGACGATCAGGACCCGGATTCGGGTGCTCTCCTCCACGATGCCTCCTCCGGGGCCCGGCCGCATCGCGATGCGGCGGTTGACGGGGCCTGCGATCGAGTCTAGCAAGGTAGTGTCCTCCAGCTGTCAGGCGACGGACGTTCGGGCCGCGGCGACGACCGTGTCGATGAGCTCATGCGGGCGAAAGGTCTTCTTGATGTAGGCGTCGGCGTCTCCCGCAGCGGGCCCGCCCACTGCGTCGGACCAGTTGAGAACGAGGACGCGCACCCCTGGCACGGCCTCGCGCAGGCAGTCGATGATCGCCCGGCCTCCTTCCACCGCCGGGATGCGAGGATCAAGGAGGACGACGTCGGGTCGCATCGCGACGGCGATGGCGATCGCGTCGTCGGCTCCGCCGGCAGTGCCGACCACCGCGCACTGTCCGTCAATGCACAACAGACCCGCGAGGGTTTCGCGAATGCGATCGTCCGGATCGACGACAAGCACCCTGAGCGGGGCCGGTTGGAGCGTGGCGGCATCGGTCACGGGCTGCAGTGTCGGCTGGCCGGCACCCGACCGACACCGTCCTGAGGCGCCATCGGCCTACGCCGAAGCGCAGGCCGGCCCTACGTCATTCCGCCGATGACGCCCAGTCGGCCGCCCCGGCGGCGCCGGCCGCCGCGATCGCCCGGTCCGGCACGATGACCTCGATGGTCGTCCCCTGCCCGGACCGTGAGTCGACCTCAAATGAGGCCCCGATCTTCCCGGCCCTCGCTCGCATCCCCGCCAGACCGAGGTGGCCGTCGGGCACGCTGGCGGTCTCGAAGCCCTTGCCGTCGTCCGCGATCCGCAGCCGGATCCCGCCGCGGGCACGCTCGATCGAAAGCGTCACCTGGCGCGCCGCGGCGTGCTTGACGACGTTGTGGAGCGCCTCCTGGCTGATCCGGTAGAGAACCTCCTCGACGGCGAGCGGCAGTCGATCGACGACGTCGCTCGTGACGACGATCGGAAGGCCGATCCGGCCTTGGAGCGCGGCGCTATGTGTCTTCAAGGCCGGCAATAGCCCGTCCTGCTCGATGTTGCCCGGCCGGAGCTCGAAGATGAGCGCCCGCATCTCGGCGAGCGCCTCGCGCTGGAGGTCACGCAGTGAACCGAGCTTCTCCTTGGCCGCCGCGGGATCCCGGTCGACGAGCAGCTCCGTCGTCCGGGTCACGAGACTCATGCTGAACAGCGCCTGGGTCACCGAGTCGTGGAGCTCGCGGGCGAGATGTGCCCGCTCCTGGCTCGAGGCGAGCTCACCGGCCTGGCGCAGGAGGTCGCGCTCGAGCCGCTCGCGGACACTGACGTCGCGGGTCGAGCCGTGGATGCCGGTGAACCGGCCGTCGACCGTGGTCCCGAGCGAGCTGACCTCGACTGGGACCTTTCGCCCGTCGCGATGGACCAGGTCGATTCGAACGACCTGCTCGCGATGCGGTTCGGCGACGAGAGCATTCCAGCGCTCGAGGGTGATCGGCAGGGAGGTCTCGTGAACGATCCGCGAGAAGTGGCCACCGACCAGCTCGGCCGGCGGGTGCCCGGTCATCCGCTCGATCGTGTCGGACAGATAGGTGAAATTGCCGGTGTCGTCCGTGGCGAAGACGACGTCGGGCGAGTTCTCGACCAGGAACCGGTAGCGCTCCTCGGATTCGCGAAGCTCGCGCTCGAGTCGATCGCGCTCGCTCATGTCCCTGACGGAGCCGTTGGCACCCGCGAACCGGCCCTCGTCATCGAGCGTGCCGAATGCGCTGAACTCGGCCGGGATCGCCCGGCCGTCGCGATGGAGAAGGTTGAGCCGGCCCCGGACCTCCTGGAATTCCGCCGTCATCCCGGCCGTCCAATCGATCTCGGCGACGTCCTGTGACGATTCGTGGACGAGCGCGCCGAAGTGCTTGCCAAGCAGGTCCTCGGGCCGCCAGCCCGTCAGTCGCTCGCACGTGTCCGAGACAAAGCTGAAGCGGGCGTCGGCGTCGATCGACCAGACGAGGTCCGGTGAGTTCTGGACCAGGTGGCGATAGCGGGCCTCCGAATCGCCGAGCAGCTCGTACAGCTTCGAGTTCGTCAGGGCGATCGCCGCCTGGTCGGCGAGCCCCTGGAGCAGGTCGAGCTCGTCGGGCGCGATCTCGCGCGGATTTCGATACGAGATCGCGAGCGTGCCGATGACCTCGCCGGCCGGGGCGCGGAGCGGAGCGGCTGCCATTCCGCGCAGGCCCAGTCGCTTGGCCGCAAGGATGTCGTCGGGCTCGTGCGGGATCCGCGGGTCGATCTCGTAGTCGTCTGTCCAGACCGGACGGACCTCCTCTGCGGCGAGCCCGTTGATCCCCTGCCCGAGCGGGAAGGTCATCGCCTTCAGCCACCCCTCGGTCTCGGCGTCCATGCCGCCGGCGACGATGACCGGGACGAGGTAGGTGCCGTCCTCCGCCATCGTCGTCAGGTGCGCGCCGTCGGATCCAAGCAGCCGGCGCGACGCCTCGACCACCCGGGCGAGGATCTCGCTCGGGTCGCGGAGAGACGTGATGCGCGCGGTGATGTCGCGCAGCGAGCGCTCGGTCTCGGCGCGGGTTTCGAGGGTCGCCCGAGACCGCCTCAGCTCATCGATGAGACGGGCGTTCTGGATCGCGATCGCGGCCTGGTCGGCGAGGCCCTGGAGCAGCGCCGCGTGGTTGTCGTCATAGGCGTCGGGCCGGTGGCTGCTGACCGAGATGGCGCCGAGAGGGCCCGATTCGCCACGGAGCGGCGTCGAGAGGACGGATCGGTAACCGGTCTCGACGACCAATGCGTCCGACACCGCAATGTGCGGAAACCTGGTATCGGCCATGTAGTCGCCGGTCCGGAATGCCTCGCCGATCTGGACGGCCAGCCCGGCCGCACCCTCACCGACGCGGAACGAACTGTCGAACCCGGCCGCCTGAGTCCGAACCGCATCCGCGCCCGAGGCGAACGCCCAGACGAGCATGTCGCCCTCGAGCATGTCGATCCTGGCGCTGTCCGAGTCGAGCAGGCGATGAGCCTGGTCGACGGTCTGCTGGAGGACCGTGTCCGGATCGCGAATGGCGGAGATGCTCGCCGCGATCTCGCGGAGGGCGCGCTCGGCGTCTGCCCGGTGCTCGAGCTCGACCCGCGAGCGGGCAAGCTCCTCGATCAGGTCCGCATTCGCCATTGCGGCAGCGGCGTGATCGGCGAGGGCCCGAACGAGCGCGATCTCGCTTTCGTCGAAGGCATCGATCCGGCTCGAGAACGTGCCCATCGCGCCGTATGTCCGGCCGCCGCTGATCATCGGGGCGACGACGAACGAGTGGATGTCCATCTCGGCGATGAGCCGATCCGCCTCCGGGAAGTGGCTGAATGACGTGTCGGACGGGTAATCGCCGGTCGAGACGACGACGCCGTCGGCAACCGACCGCCCGAACATACCGACACCGACGTCGACCTGCAGCGAGCGGACCCACGACCGACGGCGATCGTCCGTGATGCCCGCGTCATGGGCGAAGCGCAGGATCCCGGTCGTCTCGTCGAGGAGATAGGACATCGCGCCGTCGGTCTGCAGCAGCCGCGCGGTCTCGCTGACAGCGCGGGCGAGGATGGCGTCGACGCCCTCGCCCGCGATGGGCCCGGGCGCGAGCGGACGACTCGGCGCGGGGCGATCGATCTCAGGGTCCGGTGAGCCCGCGATGGGCCCCGCCGGACGGTACGGACGGGTCGTGGCCACGGTCGGAGGATAGTCGCACCCGTCACAGGCGACATCGACGACCGATGCTGCATTGCTACGTCATCTGTCGCGCCTGCGTATCGACGAACGAGCCCGGCGACCGAGTGCTATCGACCATCGGTTGTCGTGGAC
>DATHGS010000444.1:0-4597 GCA_035490155.1 Candidatus Methylomirabilota bacterium
ACCGGCGCAATGGCGCTCAGCAGGTCGATGGCCCCGACCGTCGCCCCGCCGGCAATCGCCAGCGATCCGATCGTCACGACCAGGACGAGGGCCAGAGCCTGGGCTCGAACGACGAGCGGCGTCGAACCACCGCCCGCGACCCGCCAGGCATCGCCCAGGGAGGCCATCGCGGGGCGCAGCCGACCACCGAGGAGCGCGACCCTGAACGCCCGGGTCGGCTGCGGCAGAGGTTCGTTGGCGACAGCCGCCATGACCCGATCGGCGAATCCGGCGGGCGGCCGGATGTCGATCTCCGCGGCAACACCTACGAGGTCGCGCGTCATCTCCGCGGCGACGCGCTCTTCATCATCGGGATGAATCGGCAGGCCCGCGCTCACAGGGAGCCCGCCTCGACCGCTGCACGGAGCCTGATCAGGCCGCGTCGGAGATGCGTCTTGACGGTCCCCAGCGGCCGACCCGTCTGGGCGGCGATCTCGTCGAGGCTCAGCTCACCGAAGAAGCGCAGGGCGATGACCTCGCGATAGGGGTCATCAAGCCGGCTGACGGCCGACCGAATCCCTGCCGCCCGCTCTGAGCGCAGCGAGGTGATCGCAGGATCCTGGCTGCCCGGAATTCCGATCGCGGACGAGGGATCGCCGGGATCGATCCACGTGACGTCGCGCCGGCGTTGCGCTCGGCGAAGCGCGATCCGCACGGCGATCCGCGTAAGCCATGCCCCGAACGGCCCGTCGCTGCGCCAGCCGGCGAGGCTCCGGAACGCGGTCACGAACGCCTCCTGGGCTGCATCCTCGGCCTCGTGGAGATCCCCGAGGACGCGGTGGCAGGCACGGATGACCGCCGCGGATTCGTGCTCGACGAGGATTCGGAACGCGTCCCGATCGCCGGCCAGGACAGCCTCGACAACGGCGCGTTCATCGATGACCTCGGCGCTGGTGTCTGGAGGGGGGAGAGGTGACGGTGGCGTAAGGCGGCCCCTGATTCGCGATTGGACGATGGACGAACGGTTTGCCCGCCCATCGTCCACGGTACCGGTAGAACGATGAAACCGTCAGGAGGTGCGAGGCCGCTCAGTCGCCGCCGCCGTCCCCGCCCGAGTCACCGGAACCGCCGGATCCACCGGAGTCTCCGCCGGACTCGTCGGAGCCGCCGCCGCCCTGATCTCCCTGATCGGTCGGCTCGGCCGTGTCCTTGGGCTCGGGCGTCTCGGCCGCGTCACCCTGGTCATTCTCGCCCTGGTCATCCTGGTCGCTGTCCTCGCCCGTCTCGGCCGTCTCGGCCGGCTTGGCGGCCTTCGGGGCTTCGGAGGGCTCGGCCGTGTCGGCCGCTTCCGGCGTGTCCGAGGGCTCGGCGGCATCGGATGGTTCGGGAGCGTCGGAGGGCTCGGCGGTCTCGATCGGCTCGGCGGTCTCCGAGGCCTCAGGCGAGGCGCTCTCGTCGCTGGTCACGAGTGTCGAGGGCGCGCCGGAGGGGGCCTGGCCCAGTGCGTTGGCACCGAAAGCGGCGCCGGCCACGAGGAACAGGGCGACGCCGGCGGTGACGACGCTGCGGGTAAGGCGGTGCTTGACTTGCATCGAAGCTGGTCTCCCGAGACTGTCGACCGGCGTGGGTACCGGCCGTCTGAATCCCTGAGACCCCCGGTCGCGAAAAGGTTTCAGCCGTGCGTGTTGAGCGGCGGCGCTCAGCCGGGGGCTGCCGTCCAGCGGGCGACGACACGATCGAGGCGGTCGAAGACGACGCCGTCGAGAACCGCCGCCGCGTCGATGAACGACTCGAGCATCGCCATCCGGTGGCCGCGCCCGATGCATTCGGGGTGCATCGTGACCGTCAGCAGCCCGCCCGGCGCGAGCCGCCAGGCGTAGTCGAGTTCACCCAGCCAGATCTCGAGGACCTTCGACGGAGGAGCCAGGCCGTCGCGCGATGGGCCGGGCTCGAACTGGGGCCAGTCGTCGAGCGCCCAGTAGACGGGCACCTCGACCAGCCCCGTTTCGCGACCCCAGCGGGTGCCATCCGCGACCGAGTGGCGATCGCCAAGGCGGACGTAATGGAGCTCGTAGTCGCCGTCCATCAGCGACGAGTCGTAGACGAACCCGGCGGCCTCCACCAGCTCGAGCGTCCGCGCCCCGAGCGCCCAGTACGGCGCTCGCCAACCGGTCGGTCGCGCACCGGCGATCCGTTCCACGGCCTCGACGCTCCGTTCCAGGATCGCGCGCTGCTCGCCCGTCGACAGCTCGCTGAAGTCTTCGTGGTACCAGCCATGGCAGGCCAGCTCGTGGCCGCCCGCGAGAATCGCCGCCGTGGACTCCGGAAAGGTCTCGAGCGTGTGGCCCGGGACGAACCAGGTTGCCGCGATCCCGCGCCGCTCGAGGAGCTCGAGGATCCGGGGGGCGCCGACCCGCGGTCCGAACTCGCCGTGCGAGAACTTGACGACGGGATCGCCGCGGCGGACGGAATCGGAGAACGCATCGTGGTCGAACGTGAGGGCCACGGTCAGTCGCGGGGCCGAGCCAGTCGTCGTCGAATCGACAGAGTCTGTCATCGCCATCGATGGTAGGCGGGGCGCGAGGCCCGCGTCGGTCGGAAGATCGGCCTAGCCGGCCTTCGGAGATCGGGCCGACGTTCGACCCGCCATCTCGACGACCCGCCGCTCGCCGTCGGGCGTCGCCTCGGTTGACTCGGTCGCCGCCGTGGCACCGTCATCGGCGCCCTCCTCGCCGAGGATCCGCCGGTAGAGCGCTTCGTACCCGTCCGCCATGCGTGCCGCCGAGAACCGCTCGATCACGGTCTTCCGGATCGCCCGGCGGTTCAGCGACGCGACCTCTGGGACATGGAATGCGAGCTCGGTGACGTCGTCGCCGAAGAAGCCGTCGACCCCGTCGCGGATGATCTCCGGCAGGCCGCCGACCCGCCGGGCGAGGACCGGCGTACCGCAGGCGAGCGCCTCGATCGCGGCGAGGCCGAACGGCTCCGGCCACGAGCCCGGCATCAGCGACGCATAGCTCTCGGCGAACAGCTGGTCGCGCTCCGGTCCGGCAACCTCGCCGAGGAACTCGACCGACGAGCCCGCGGCCTTGAGCGCCGGCAGGAAGACCTCCTCGTAATAGTCGTGCTCGACGCCCGTAGGCGCGATCTTTGCCGCGATCCGCAACGGCCTCCCGGCCAGCGTGGCGATCTCGATCGCCTCGACGATCCCCTTCTCGCGGGCGACGCGACCGACGAAGCACAGGGCGTCGGAGCGACGCCGCTCGAACGGCGCTCCCGTCAGCGTCAGGCCGTTGTAGACCACGGTCCAATCGACCTCGGGATGTGGCGACGCCTGAGACTTGCTGATGGCGACGAGATGGGCCGGCGTCGGCGAGGAGAGGAGCTCTCGCGACCACGGCAGGTCAAGCCGCCCGTGGAACGTCGCGGCCACCGGCACGTGAGCCGCCCGGGCAAGGAGGAGGCTCATCCACTCGAGGTGGCTGTGGATGACGTCGAACTCGTCCTGGCTGTCCAGGACGGCATGGGCCGTGGTCAGGAAATAGCCCATCGGGTCGTCCTTGAAGTCCGCCGGTCGCAGGGCGACGGGCACCGTGGGCACGTGAATGCCGGGCACCTCGGAGTCGCCGGAGGCGAATGTCGTGACCTCGTGGCCGCGCCGAACCAGCTCGACGATGAGCTCGTACATGACTCGCTCGGTGCCGCCGTACCGCTCGGGCGGAACGCGTTCGAGCGGCGGGGCGACCTGGGCAATGCGAAGCGGCCGGTTCATCGGCACCATCCTGTGTCCGCTGATTCTAGGCCGATCGAGCTCTCCCGGTAGACTTCGTGCCCGATGGCCGCGGAAAGAGATCTCTACATGGTCCTCGGCGTGGCGAGGGACGCCTCGGACGCCGAGATCAAGCGCGCGTTCCGCAAGCTCGCCCAGCAGACCCATCCGGACGTCAACGCCAACGTCGGCGCCGACATTCGGTTCAAGGAGATCAACGAGGCGTACCAGGTCCTGTCCGACCCGCAACGACGTCAGGCCTACGACATGTTCGGCACGACCGGGAACGGCGGCGACCAGGGCGGCTTCGGCGGCGCCGCCGGGTTCGGCAACTTCAGCGACATCTTCGACGCCTTCTTCGGCGGCGCGCAGGGCGGCGCCCGGCGGGGCCACCCGACGGCCGGAGTCGATCTCCGCTACGACCTCAGGATCACCCTCGAGGAAGCGGTTCGAGGGGTCGAGAAGGAGATCGAGTTCACCGTCCTCGGTCGCTGCGAGACCTGCGCGGGGAGCGGCGCCAAGCCGGGCTCGGAAGCCGTCGCCTGTGATCAGTGCGGCGGACGCGGCGAGATCCGGACGACCCGCCGGACGATGCTCGGCCAGATGGTCAACGTCACCGCCTGCCCGAAGTGCCACGGCGAGGGCAAGCTCATCACCGAGCCGTGCGAAACCTGCCACGGCGACGGCCGTACGGAACAGCGGCGGACCCTGCGCGTGACGATCCCGGCCGGGATCGACGAGGGCCATCAGATCCGCCTTTCGAACGAAGGGGAGGCAGGGCCCCGTGGCGGCGCCGCCGGGAGCCTCTACGTCGCCCTGCACGTCCAGCCGCACCCGTCGCTGAAGCGT
>DATHGS010000445.1:0-5898 GCA_035490155.1 Candidatus Methylomirabilota bacterium
GTCCGAGCCGACCGGCATGACCATGAACTCCTGGAAGTCGGTCGAGTCGCTCGCGTGCTTGCCGCCGTTGAGGATGTTGAACATCGGGACCGGCAGCGTCCGGGCGCCGACACCGCCGAGGTAGCGGTACAGCGACAGGTCATGAGCGGCCGCCGCGGCGTGGGCACAGGCGAGCGACACGCCCAGGATCGCGTTCGCCCCGAGCTCCGCCTTGTTCGGGGTTCCGTCGAGCTCGCGAAGGACGGCGTCGATCCCGGCCTGATCGGCCGCGTCGAAGCCGTAGATCGCGGGCCCGATCGACTCGCTGACGTTGGCAACCGCCCTCAGGACACCCTTGCCACCGAACCGCGCCTTGTCGCCGTCGCGAAGCTCGACCGCCTCGTGGAGCCCGGTCGACGCTCCCGATGGCACCGCCGCCCGCCCGACCGACCCGTCGCCGAGGACGACGTCGACCTCGACCGTCGGATTGCCGCGCGAATCGAGGATCTCGCGTGCGTCGACGATCTCGATCGTCGTGTTCATGCCGTCGTCTCCACCTTCGGGCGATCCGGGAGGATCGCGATACCCGGCAGCTCGCGGCCCTCGAGGAACTCGAGCGAGGCGCCGCCGCCGGTGCTGATGTGGGTCATCTTCGAGGCCAGCCCCTGCTGCTCGAGGGCGGCCACGGAATCGCCGCCACCGACGACCACGGTCGTCCCCGTTTCCGCCTTGTTCGCTAGGTATCGGGCGATCGCCTTCGTGCCGTGGGCAAAGGACGGGATCTCGAACACCCCGAGCGGGCCGTTCCAGAAGACGGTCTTTGCGGGCTCCAGCGCTTCCTCGATCGCGGTCCGCGAGGCCTCGCCGACATCGACGATATGCCACGACGCCGGGAACTTCTCGGTCCCGACGGTCTTGTATTCCGTGCCGCGGGTGACTTCCTTGGCGATCACGACATCCGTAGGCAGGATGACCGGCACGCCGCGCGCCTCGGCCGCCACGAGAATCCGCCTGGCATCGTCGACGCGGTCGTGCTCGGCGAGGCTCTTGCCGACGGACTTGCCCTCCGCGAGGAGGAAGGTGTTCGCCATCCCGCCACCGACGACGAGGATGTCGACCTTCGAGATGAGGTGCTCGAGGACCTTGATCTTGTCGGACACCTTTGCGCCGCCGAGGATCGCCGCGAACGGTCGGACGGGATCCTCGAGGAGGTGCGACAGCATCTCGATCTCGCGCTCCATGAGGAGCCCGGCATAGGCCGGCAGCAACTTGGCGATGCCGACGGTCGAGGCGTGCGCCCGATGGGCCGTCCCGAACGCGTCGTTGACGTAGACATCGGCGTATGACGCGAGGGTCGCGGCGAAGGCCGGGTCGTTCTTCTCCTCTTCGGCGTGAAAACGGAGGTTCTCGAGGAGGAGCGCCTCGCCCGGCCGGAGGCGCTTGATCGCGTCCTCCGTACCCACCCCGAGGGCGTCTCCGGTGACGGGGATGTTCCTCCGCATGAGGCCGCTCAGGACCTGGCCGACCGGCCGCAGTCGCAGGCCGTCCTGGACCTTTCCGTCGGGTCGACCGAGATGGCTTGCCAGGATGACCTTGGCGCCCTGGGCCAGGAGGGCGTTGATCGTCGGGATCGCCGCCCGGATCCGCGAGTCGTCGGTGACCTTGCCGTCGGCGAGCGGGACGTTGAAGTCGACACGGACGAAGACGCGCTTGCCCGCGGCGTCGAAGTCGCGAATGGTCAGTTTGTTCACAGGTTCAGGCGTGGCCGGCGACGGGGAGCCGCGCCGCGACGAAGCCGATGAGGTCGGCGACGCGGCAGCTGTAGCCCCACTCGTTGTCGTACCAGCTGATGACCTTGACCATCGTGCCGCCCAGGACCATCGTCGACGCGCCGTCGATGATCGACGAACGGGTGTCGCCCCGGAAGTCCGTCGAGACGAGGGGTTCGTCGCTGACGCCGAGGATGCCCTTGAGCGGCCCCTCGGCGGCCGTCCGGAAGGCCGCGTTCAGCTCCTCCACGGAGGTCGGTCGGGAGACATCGGCCGTGAAGTCGACGACGCTGACCGTCGGCGTCGGGACCCGCAGGCTGAAGCCGTCGAACTTGCCCTTGAGATCGGGGATGACGAGGGCGAGCGCCTTCGCCGCCCCGGTCGTCGTCGGGATGATGTTCAGGCCGGCGGCGCGGGCGCGACGGGGATCGCTGTGCGCGACGTCGAGGATCCGCTGGTCGTTCGTGTAGCTGTGGATCGTGTTCATCAGGCCGCGCTCGATCGTCAGCAGGTCGTGGACGACCTTGGCCGCGGGGGCCAGGCAGTTCGTCGTGCACGAGGCGTTGCTGATGATGTTGTGGGCCGCGGGGTCGTAGGTGCCCTCGTTCACGCCGAGGACGATCGTGACGTCCTCGCCCTTCGCCGGGGCGCTGATGATGACCTTCTTCGCGCCGGCGGCGATGTGTGCCCCGGCCTTTGCGGCGTCGGTGAAGAGGCCGGTCGACTCGAGGACGATGTCGACGCCCAGATCGCCCCACGGCAGGGCCGCCGGGTCGCGCTCCTTGAGGACCTTGATCTCGCGGCCGTCGATGATCAGGGCGTCGTCGGTGTGATCGACAGTCCCCGGATATGCCCCGTAGGTCGAGTCGTGCTTGAAGAGGTGGGCATTCATCGATGTGTCGACGAGGTCGTTGACCGCGACCACCTCGACATCGGGCGTTCGCTCGATCAGCGCCTTGAGCGACTGGCGACCGATCCGGCCGAAGCCGTTGATGCCAACACGAACTGCCATCGAGCCGCTCCTTCGTGCGTGCCACCGGCCCGTCGAGGGGGCGGCGAGTGTGGGTTATCGGGTTGGGCCCCGCAGCGCCGCGCCGCGCGTGCGCGGGTGCCGTGGGTATGGTGGCATCCTACCGTCCCCGCCGTCGAGGGCGGTACTGGCGGGTCCAGAAAGCCTCAGGCCTCCCAACGGACTTCTTGCATAACGCCTTCGTGGGTAGCGCTATTCGCGAACCCGGACGTGGCACGGGCGGATACTTCGCCGAACGCCTCCGTCAGCGATCGTCAGGCAAGGATTCGAGCCCCGACGGGACTCTGGTATCCATTCCACGGGATCAACGCTCGCTTAGTGCTACCGGCGGAGGCATCAGGCAAGAACTGAGCTCGCGAGAAATTCGCGTCCGCGAGCTGCCGGTCAGGGAGTCCGCACTGTGCGTCGAGCCCAGTGCAAACGACGAAGGGCCCCGCCGTTGTCGGCGAGGCCCTTCGAACATGAGGTCTGGATCAGGCGGTCAGCCGCCGATCTTGAACACCTTGCCGCCGCAGATCGGGCATGTGCCCTGCAGCGCCGGCTTGCCGTTCTTCATCGTGATCTTCTGGGGATTCACGACTTCGACCTTCTGCTTGTCCTTGACGCAATACGCTTCGGCCATGGAGCGGGCTCCTCCTAGTTCAGCGCGGTGTCACGGGAACCCTTGTCCCGTATCCACCGATCACGTGCGTGTCCAGAGGGACGGATACCAGCGATCCGTCCCTGCGTTGCGCTTTTGGCGATCCATGTCGGCGAGGATCATCAGGCTCTCCAGCCCGGTCTCCACGCAGGCCGCCTCGGCTGCATCCCTGGCCGCGCCCTCGACGAATGCCCCGGTGGTGCGCTGCGCGTAGACCGCACAGACGACGCCGGCGCGGCATCGGGCGAGCGTGGCAAGAACCAGCAGAGCTGATGCCTCCATCTCGAAGTTCATGACGCGCTGGCGCGCCATGTCCTCTGCCAGGTCAGGGTAACGGATGGGCAACTGCGGGATGGGACGCCCCTGCGCCCCGAAGAATCCCGGTGCTGTCGCCGTCACCCCGACATGAATCCGGTGTCCGAGCCTATTGCCCGCTTCGACGAGTGCCACGACCGCCTCGTAATCGGCGACTGCCGGGTACCCATCGTGGACAAAGAAGCTCGTGGTCGCCTCGAGCCGGACTGCTCCGGTCGAGATGATCAGGTCCCCGAGGGCCACCTCCGGCTGGAGGGTCCCGCAGGAGCCGACCCGGATGAAGGTCGGCCGTTCCGTGATCGCCAGTATTTCCGCCACCACGATCTCGACGTTGTCCGTGCCTATGCCGGTCGAAACGACCGAGACACGTTCGCCGCGATACGTCCCGGTGGCTGAGGCGAACTCCCGGTGTCGCCGTTCGAGCTCGACGGAGTCGAAGCGCGCAGCGATCCTATTGGTTCGGTCTGGGTCACCGGGGAGGAGGATGTACTCGGCCAGCTCTCCCGGTCCGAGTCCGATGTGGTATTGCCGTTCTCCCGAAGGAAGTGCGACGCGGTGGTCCGCGTTCGGCAAGCCCTCGTCCCTCGCTCAAGGTGGTGCTTCGCAAGCGCGAAACTCGGGCGAGGATAGACCTGCCTTCGAACGAGCGTCAAGCACGGTCGCCACGCACGACCCACGCACGAGCCACGCACGAGCCCTGTCTCGTCACCGCTGGCCACCTCCAGTTCCGCCAAACGTGGCAAGGCGCGTCGCCATCCGGCGGGCAAGGAGCCGACGGGAGCGGTATCGGCGGAGGCCCGAAACGGCGACGGAAACGACCGACGCCAGTGCCAGTCCCAGCAGTCCCGCGGCGCCCGGCAGGGCGCCGTCGAGGAGCCCGCCGGCGAGCTGACTTGCCCCGTTTGCGTCCTCGCTATCCGCGGACTGGCCGGCTGCGCCCGCGGCACCGGCGGCACCGGCGGCACCGGCGGCGGCAGGATCGATCTGTGCGGCCCCGGTGGCAACGCTCCCGTCCGGGTCGCCGGCCCGCACCAGGCCGGCGGCATCGTCGACGACGACGACGAACCCGCTGCTCTCGGCAGAGACCTTCCCAGTGGCGTTGACGGCATCGCCGGCCTCGAGGAGCGCGACGTATTCGGCCGCGGTGCCGCCGAGGCGGATCCGACCCACGGCGGTGCCATCGTCGAGGAGGAAGCCATCGGTCGTGACTTCTGAGACGAGTCCACCGACGCGAACGACTTGCCCGACGTGCTCGGCGAGGCTAACCAGGTCGACGTCGATGGGCGTCGTTGCCCCGGCTGACGCCACCGATACTCCGGGTGGTGGCGACGACGTCGACTGCCCGGCCGAACCGCTGTTGCCGCCGTTCCCACCGGCTCCGCCGGCCGAACTCGCGGCGGTCGAACCTGCGGAGACGACGACGTCCCCCTGGTTCCGTGGCACGACCGACCAGCGACGATCCGTTGCGCCCGGGTATGGCCGCCGGACGAACCCGACGATTGTCGCCCGGCGGCCGACCGTGAGGGTCGTGACCGGGATCCGGGCGCCCGCCAGCCCCGTGACGACGACCCGTTGCGAGCCGACCGTGAGCTCCGCTCGCCAGCGATCGCCGAGCTTGTGCACCTCGGCGACGGTCCCGAGGACCTTGACGAGCCGCCATTCGAGTGCCGCGGTCGGCGGCCGCCCGATCGTCACCGGCAGCGGCCGCGTCCCGGTCGCGAGGACCTCGATGCGTGACGCCTTCAGGCGGGGGGCATCCCACGCGCGCCCGATCTCCCCGGTGACCCGGATCCGACTCCCGACCGCGGGCACGCGGGTATCAGTCGGGACGAGGACCTCGAGTCCGGCCGTCCGATCCTCGATGACGATCCGCCGTCCGCTTGCGTCGAGAAGGTCGGGCGCGATCGTGACCAGGCCTTCGACCGTCTTGATGCCCTTGCCGGCCCGAATCGCGTCGGCGATCGAGATCGTGACGCCTGACGGCGTCGACGCGCCGGGCGAGGAGGTGGGCGACGGCGTCGCGGCCGTCGTGCTGTGGCGGTGGAGATCACGGACATCGCGGACCCAGACCCGATAACCGTCGAGGACGCCTTTGCGTGAGGCACGCTGTCCGGCGATGCCCACGACGTCGTACGTCGCGCCGACCACGAACGAATCCGGTGTCA
>DATHGS010000446.1:0-11815 GCA_035490155.1 Candidatus Methylomirabilota bacterium
CTCTGCCGTTGTGACAACCGGCGCGGCCGGGTCAGCGCTCGGTGATGGGCTCGACGAATTCGTCGTCGACGCCTCCCGCAGTACGAGGCCAACGACGACGATGCTGACGATTGCGGCGAGGCCGCCGATTGACAAGGCGGCCGACGTCCGGGCGGCAGCGCGCGGCCTTGCCCGATAGCCGGTCGCCATCGACGCGCGCCGCGAGGTGTCCCGCCACTCCTCGACGACCTGATCCGGATCACGGCCCGCGTTCACGCGCCGCCTCCGGTCAGCTTCGCCCGGCCGCGGCTGGCCGACGCCCGAACCGCACCGGCGGAGATGCCGAGCGCAGCCCCGATCTCATCGGCGGACCAGCCCTCGACGGCCGAAAGTAGGATCGCGGTCCGCTCGGTCGACGTCAGTCGCGCGAGCTCCGAACGGAGATCGACGAACCGCTCGACCGTCGCGGCGTCGATACCTGCTGGCGCCGGCGGCGCCGTCCCGAGCCGCAGCGCCCGCGCCAGCCGTCGGAACCGATCCAGGGCAATCCGCCGCGCCGTGACGAGCAGCCAGCCGAGGACGGGCTCGCCCCAATCGATCGCCGCACGCCGCGCCCACAGCCGGACGAACGCCTCCTGGGCGACGTCGTCGGCTTCCGACAGGTCGTTCGTCAGGGCAAGCGCGAATCGGAACACGGGCGTCCACAGCTCCTCGGCGGCGCGCTGAAACGCGTCGTCCGGTGATGGCTTGGGCTCGGTCATCTACCCGGTACACGCTCGGGGAGGCCGAAACGCACGGTCACTGGGCGGCGTCTGCATGGCTCCAGTCTGTCGGGAACCACCCCTCCCGGTCGACCGATGAAAACCCCGAACGGCCGCCCGCGTCGGTTTACATCCGGAAGACGCCGAACCGCGTGTCCGGGATCGGGGCGTTGAGGGCGGCCTCGATGCCGAGGCTCAGCACCCGTCGCGTGTCGAGCGGGTCGATGATCCCGTCGTCCCATAGTCGGGCCGTCGCGAAATAGGGATTGCCCTCGCGCTCGTACGTCTCGAGGATCGGCGCTTCGAAGGCGTCGCGGGCAGCGTCGTCGGCCAGGCCCCCGCTGACCGTCGACAGGACGCGCGCCGCCTGCTGGCCGCCCATCACGCTGATCCGGGCGTTCGGCCACGTCCACAGGAAGCGCGGCTGGTAGGCGCGACCGGCCATGGCGTAGTTGCCCGCGCCGAAGCTGCCACCGATGATCACGGTGAACTTCGGGACCTCGGCGCAGGCGACGGCCATCACCATCTTCGCCCCGTCCTTGGCGATCCCCCCGGCCTCGTACTCGCGCCCGACCATGAAGCCCGTGATGTTCTGGAGGAAGACCAACGGGATCTTGCGCTGCGCCGCGAGCTCGATGAAATGGGCGCCCTTGAGGGCCGAGGCGCTGAACAGGATGC
Organism: Candidatus Methylomirabilota bacterium; assembly: GCA_035490155.1. Taxonomy (GTDB): domain Bacteria; phylum Chloroflexota; class Limnocylindria; order Limnocylindrales; family CSP1-4; genus CF-46. Next base: position 1,419 of record DATHGS010000446.1, read on the forward strand.
CGTCGTTGGCGATGATCCCGACGGGGTAGCCGTCGATGTGGGCGAAGCCCGTGACGAGGGTCTCGCCATAGCGCGGTTTGAAATCGTGGAAGCGGCTGCCGTCGACGAGGCGGGCGATGATCTCGCGGACCTCGACGGGCCGGCGCGCATCGGCCGACACGGCGGCATAGAGACCGGCCGATCCCTCCGGATCGATCGCGGGTGGCTCCGCAGAGGCCCGGTCCCACGGTGGCGTCGGCGGCCGCCGATTCAGGTTTCGAACGATCGACCGGCCAAGCGCCAGGGCGTGCTCGTCGTCGAGGGCGAGGTGGTCGGCGACGCCGCTGATGCGCGTGTGGACATCACCACCACCGAGGTCCTCGGCGCTGACCTCCTCGCCGGTCGCCGCCTTCACGAGCGGTGGGCCTCCGAGGAAGATCGTGCCGATGCCCTTGACGATCACAGTCTCGTCGCTCATCGCCGGGACATATGCGCCGCCGGCCGTGGAGCTGCCCATCACGAGGGCGACCTGGGGGATGCCCGCCGCCGACATCCGGGCCTGGTTGTAGAAGATCCGCCCGAAATGGTCGCGATCGGGGAAGACGTCGGCCTGGAGCGGCAGAAACGCGCCGCCGCTATCGACGAGGTAGATGCATGGCAACCGATTCTCGAGGGCGATCTCCTGTGCCCGGAGATGCTTCTTCACCGTGAGCGGGTAGTAGGTTCCGCCCTTGACGGTGGCGTCGTTGGCGATGACGACGACCCGCGTCCCCTCGACGCTGCCGATCCCGGTGACGATCCCGGCCGACGGAGCATCGTCGTCATAGAGCCCGTTGGCGGCAAGCGGGCTCAGCTCGAGGAAGGCGGAGCCGGGATCGATCAGCCGATCGATCCGCTCGCGGACCGGCAGCTTTCCGCGCTCCCGATGTCGGGCGATGGATCTGTCGTCACCGCCGGCGCCTCGGCCCGCGACTCCGGCCTGGTGCTCGCGCAGCTCGGCAACGAGCGTTGCCATCGCGTCGTGGTTGGCGCGCGCCTCGGGGCTGGCGGGATCGAGCCGGCTCCGGAGGACGGGCATTGCTCGATGATAGGTCGGAACCATCGCGGCGGAACGGGCGTCGTCGCGAGAATGCAAACCCTCGCCTTGCGGTCCGCCGCGCTCCTGACGATCGTCCTCGTGGCCTTGCTCATGGGCGGATGCTCGGGCCCGCCATCGGCGTCGATCGCCTCGAGCGCGTCGCCGTCGGCGCCGCCATCAACCCTGGCACCCAGCGCGACGCCGAGCCGCCCGTTGGTCACGGTCGAGACGCGCGGAGGGATGTGCGCTCAGGGTGCCTGCGACTCGACGATCGCCATCGAGGCCGACGGCCGAGTCCACGCCATCGCTCCAGCGCCGGCCGAGCTCGGAACCGTGCCCGATCGCGGGCTCGAGGCGCTCAACACGGAGATCGCCCAGGCCGACTTCGCGGCGCTGACGAGCCATCCATTCACCGGTACCTGCCCGATCGCTTTCGACGGCCAGGAGACCGTCTATACGTTCTCGATTGGCTCCGACACCCAACGCATCGCTTCGTGCGAGGTCATCATCGATCCTGCCGCTCCGCTGTTCGTCGCGGTTACGGCCGCCCTCGCCGATGCTGGCCACCCCTGAGCCAGCCCTCCCGGCAGCGTCCGGACGTCAGCGGCGGCGCGCGCGGATCGGGGCGGCGGCCGTCGCCACGATGCCAATCGCCACTTGTGCAGCACCGAGGGCCAGATACGGACCGATATCCGGATCCATGCAGCCCTGGCCTGGCACAGCGTTGAAGGCCTGGCACTCGAAGTGCGATCGCACGAGGAGGGCGAGCCACGTCGTCCCGAGGCCGAGGAACAGCCCGCCGACGGCCGATATCCGCGGCGTGGCGCGGACCAGGCCCACGAGGAATGCCGCAGCGATGACCCAGCCGAAGACCGGAAGGACCAATGTCAGCACGCCGGCTCCAACCCCGACAACGAGGCCGGCGATCCAGTTGGAAAGGCCCCGACGCCTGTCCATCAGGTGAGGACATCGCGGAGCGCGGATTCGACCGTTGGGTGGCGGAACCCGTAGCCGGCCGCGAGAGCCTTCGCGGGGACAGCGATGCGGCCATGGAGGACGATATCGGCCTGGCCCCAGAGCACGAGCCGCAGCAGGACAGCCGGAACTGGGAAGATCGCCGGTCGGTGCAACACACGGCCGATCGCTCGTGCCACCTCCCGTTGGGTCGGCACTTCCGGGGCGACCATGTTGATCGGCCCCGCGATCGAGTCGTTGCGGAGTGCGAGGTCGTAGAGGCCGACCGCGTCGTCGATGTGGATCCACGTGAAGCGCTGTCGGCCCGAGCCCAGCGGCCCGCCGACGAAGAGCCGGAACGGCAGCAGGATCAGTCGCCAGGCCAGCGCTTCGGGCGCGACGATGAGGGCCGTTCGGGCCAGGACGACGCGAACCCCGAGCGGCTCGGCCGCCCGTGCCGCGGCCTCCCAGGCGAGGACGACATCGGCGAGGAACGAGTCGCCCGGTGGCGAGTCCTCGGTCATTTCGCCCTCGGGGCGGTCTCCGAAGATGTCGATGCCGGAGGCATTCACGAGAACCTTCGGCCGATCCGCGGCGGGCAGTCGGCCGATCGCTCCGACGATGGCCCCGGTCGAATCGAGCCGGCTCTGGAGAATCGCCCGCTTGTGCCCCGCCGTCCACGGCCTGCCACCGATCGGCACGCCAGCCAGGTTGACGACGGCATCGGCGCCGCTGAGCGAGGCGACGAGCTCGTCATCGACCCGCGGGGGATCCCAGCGCGCGAGGCGGGTGCCGGTCCCCTCTGTCTGCCGCCCGGCCGCCCGCGAGGGACGTCGGGTCAGGACCGTGACCTCGTCGCCGGCCGCGAGCCATGCAGCGGCCAGTCGGCGTCCCAGAAACCCCGAACCGCCGGCAATGACGATCCGCATCAGGCAGCCTTCCGCTCAGGTGCCGAGGAAATCCCCATCCCGTCGCGAGCGAGCTTTCGAACGATGAACGCCCAAACGAGCGCGCAAGGTACCGTCAAGATCAGCATCGGGATTCCAACGATCAATAGGCCGATAGCCCACAGCCCGAGATAGCCCCAGATTGCCTCCGACGCTGCCCCGCCGGAATTGCCTGCCGCGCCCACAATGAACAGGCCATCAGCGATGGCGATCGTGACGATTGCCATGCCGAACGCCGGTCCAAACAGCCCGCCACCAGTGCGAATGCTCGGGCCAAGGAACCAACCGGCGATCGCGGCTGCAGGTACCCCAACACCGAGGAACCCGCTTTGGCTGATCGCAAATCCGAGGAATGCCGCAACAACCGCGATTGCGCAAGCAACCGCTGCACCGACGGGACGACTGGCGGTCATGATGGGATCGGTGTCGCTGTCGGCCTGATCTCGGACCGTGGCTGAGATGATCGTGGAGGCCATCACGCGTTCCTCCGTGCTACTCTGACATAGCAAGTTATGACACTAGAACCGGCTACTGTCAAGGCGCAGGTTTCCGCCGGCCGCGCTGGCCGCGGGAAGTCGCCTCACGTTGCCGGCGACGGGACGTCGCCAGCCGAAGCGCTGCGCCTCCAGTTCGCGGACGCGTGGGGCAACATGAGCGCGTCATGGGGCGTCGCCCCGGCGATCGGTCGTGTCCACGCCTATCTCATGGTTCGCGGCGTCCCCCTAACCGAGCGCGAGGTGCGCGAAGCCCTCGGCCTGTCGCACCGCGCCGCCAGCCTGGCCCTGACCGACGCCGAGGCGTGGGGCATCGTCGAGCGCGTTCCGGAGCCGAGGCGCGTCGGACGTCGAGGCCCGGCCGGGACGGCTTACCTCGCGGTGGGTGACCATTGGCAGTGGTTCACGAGTGTCATCGCCGGGCGCAAGGTCCGCGAAGGCGACCCGATCGTCGAGGTCATCGAACGAACGACGTCGGCGGCGGGCGAGGGCGCTGCTGCGAACCCTGAAGATCGAGAGCTCGTCGCCCTTCACGAGTGGCTGGCCGCCTTCGCCGGGTTCGTGCGGCTGTTCGATCGGGCCGTCGGGCTGATCCCGAAGCTCGAGCCGCGCGAGCTGGAGCGAGGGATGCGCCTCCTCGGCGAGATCTCGGACGAGACCGTGCTTCGCCTCGTCCATCTCCTCGGCGGTCTCCCGGACGACGACGTCCTCGAGTTGATCGAGGCGCTCAGCCGGCTTTCGCCGACGGCCGCGCGTCGGGCGACGAAGCTGATGTCGGGGGTCGTCCGAACCGTCGCGCGCTGATCGGCCGGGCGGCCCAGCACGGCGGGGACATGCTCGGTTCGCACGAGAATCCCGCCCAACACGCTCGAGCCAATGCGCGATTGCGTTGTATTCGAGCGTGGACGATCGATACCTGCGTTGAGGGTTGAGCGTGATCACGTCCCATCTCATGACGCCGCCGCATACGCGCCGCGTGGGAGTCCCTTGGAACGCGTCGGTCCTGAAGGTTGGGCCGCGATATGCAAACAACGGCATCAGCGGGCGGGACAAGATCTCTCGCGAGACGGCACGTGACTCGGGTTTCGGCGCGGGCCGTGCGATAATCCGGGCGCGCGAGGCGGCCCGACCGGCTCGAACGGGCGAGGACCCCGGGGCCAGCATGGCCGGCAGACCGAGCGCAGGAGTCCGGAGCCACAACCACATGACCCTCGAAACGTCCACCTGGGCGACCAAGAAGGGCCTCGCCCAGATGCTCAAGGGCGGCGTCATCATGGACGTCGTCACGCCCGACCAGGCGAAGATCGCGGAGGATGCGGGCGCGGTCGCCGTCATGGCGCTCGAGCGCGTCCCGGCCGACATTCGGGCGGCGGGCGGCGTCGCCCGGATGAGCGATCCGTCGATGATCGAAGGGATCATGAAGGCGGTGACGATCCCGGTCATGGCCAAGGCCCGGATCGGTCATTTCGTCGAGGCCCAGGTCCTCGAGGCGCTCGGTGTCGACTACATCGACGAGTCGGAGGTCCTGACGCCGGCCGACGAGAACAACCACATCGACAAGCACGCCTTCAAGGTTCCGTTCGTCTGCGGCTGCCGCAATCTCGGCGAAGCCCTTCGGCGGATCAACGAAGGCGCGGCGATGATCAGGACAAAGGGTGAGGCTGGGACCGGCAACGTCGTCGAGGCCGTCCGCCAGCTGCGCGACGTCCTGGCCGAGATCCGTCGCCTCGGGACGATGCGCGAGGACGAGCTGTTCGTCGCGGCCAAGGAGCTCCAGGCGCCGTACGACCTCGTTCGCCAGATTGCCACCGACAGCAGCCTGCCGGTCGTCAACTTCGTCGCCGGCGGCATCTCGACGCCGGCCGACGCCGCCCTCGTCATGCAGCTCGGGGCGGAAGGCGTCTTCGTCGGCTCCGGGATCTTCAAGAGCGAGGATCCAGCCCGGATGGCGAACGCGATCGTCCAGGCGACCACCCACTTCGACAACCCGTCGATCATCGCCGAGGTCTCGAAGGGCCTGGGCGCACCCATGCGCGGGATCGCGATGGAAGCGATCCCGACCGAGGAGCGCCTGGCGGTTCGAGGCTGGTAAGGCGCCCGGCAGGGCGCGGCGACGGCTGACCACGCCTCGATGAAGATCGGTGTCCTTGCCTTGCAGGGGGCCTTCCGCGAGCACCTTAGAACCCTCGCCGCGATCGGCGTCGAGGGCGTTCCGGTGCGCCTGCCGCACGATCTCGACGATGTTGCGGGCCTGATCCTGCCCGGCGGCGAAAGCACCACGATGCGTCAGCTGATCGAGCGCTGGGGACTGCGCCAGCCGATCCTCGACCTGGCGTCGAGCGGCGCACCGCTCTTCGGGACATGCGCGGGCATGATCGTCCTTGCCCGCGAGATCGTCGGCGGCGAACCGCCGATCCTGCCGTTGCTCGACGTGACCGTCGAGCGCAACGCCTTCGGGCGTCAACTCGATTCATTCGAGACCGACCTCGCCGTTCCGGTCCTTGGTGATCAGCCCGTCCACGGCGTCTTCATCAGGGCCCCGATCATCGAGCGGACCGGTCCGGACGTCGACATCCTCGCTCGACTCGACGACGGCCGGATCGTCGCCGTCCGGGAGCGAAACATCGTGGCGACCGCGTTCCACCCGGAGCTCGCGGGAGAAACCCGCTTCCACCGACTCGTCGCGGCCATGGCGAGCGAGCACGAGGATCCAGGCGAGGGAGCCGGGCGTCGCCACCATCCAACGCGCCGCACGCAGGGCGCCTCGTGAGCGAGACCCGCGTCACTCGCCCGAGCGGCAAGGTCCGGGTCGCCCGCCTGACCGACCTCGCGGCACTCGGCGAGCTGTCCCGGCTGACACAGGACGCCGAATCGGCGACCCGCTCGCTCGGCCTGCCTGTGAGCGGCCCGCCGATCGGCGTGTTCAGCCTCTTCCGCTTGCCGCTGGGCGCCTTCCGACCCCACGACCTGCTGTTCGTCTACGAGGAAGGAGGGCACCTGGCCGGCCTCATCCGGGTCGAGCGAGAGTCGTTCCGCGACGAGTGGACGATCGTCGAGCTGGATGCCGTCGGGTCGTCGAACGCCGGCGACATCCGTTTCCGCCTCGTCCAGCAGCTCGTTCGCGAGGCATCCAAGCGCGGCGCCGGCCGGCTCCATGTCGCGTGCGCCGATCGGGATGGCAACGTCGACCTGTTCATGCAGGCGGGCTTCGCCCGATACGGTGAGGAGGTCGTCCTCTACCGGCCGCCGGAACCGGCGCTGCCTGAGCCATGGCCGGAGACCCGGACGCGCGACCAAAGGATCAGGCCGTCGACGCCGCTCGACGCCCTGCCGCTGTCGCGGCTCTACGCCGCGGCGACTCCTCAGCCCGTCCAGCGTCTCGAGCTGATCCGCATCGCGGACTGGGAGCGCCAGGGCCCGAACTGGCGCGTTCCGCGCTCGAGCCTGGCTCCGATCCTTCGCTTCGCCGACGTCGAGAGCTTCGTGCAGGAGTCGGTCGACGGCGGTCCCGACGGGACCCGTCTCGACGCGTTTGCCCAGATCGGTGTCGCAAAGGAGGATCAGCCCCATTATCTGAAGGTGCTCTCCCGCCCGGATGTCGATGTCGCCGACCTGATCGAGTTCTCACTCGGCAGCATCGCGGCCCGAACGGAAGGTGGATCCGGGCACCGCCGAGATCAGGGCGTCATCGCCCCCGTCCGGACCTACGAGTCGCCGATCGATCGGCGACTCGAGGAAGCGGGGTTCGCTACGATCGCCACGGTCACGCTGCTGATGAAGGAAACCCTCGTCCGCGTCGCCGAACCGGCTCTCGTGCCGGCCGGCGTCCGCTGAGCCCGGTCAAGGAGGCCAGCGTGGTATCTGCCAATGAGCGTCGGGAATCGATCGACGATCTCGACGCGCTCCTCGAATCTCTGCCGCCCGAGATCGTCGCGGCGGTTCATGCGCTGCCCGACAAGCTGTCGCTGATCGAGGTCGTCCTCGATCTGGGCCGTCGCCCAGAGGCACGCTTTCCGGACAGCGAGGTGATGCTGCTCGATCGCGAGATCACCGAGGCGGACATCTCGCACGTCGTCGACCACATCGGGACGTTTGGCGACGACAACCGGGCCGGGATCGAACGGACCCTCCACCGGATCAGCGCCATCCGCAACCGGACGGGCAAAATCGTCGGGCTGACGTGCCGGATCGGGCGGGCGGTCTACGGGACGATCGAGATCATCGGCGACTTCGTCGAGAGCGGAAAGTCGATCCTCATCATGGGCCGGCCGGGCATCGGCAAGACGACGATGCTCCGCGAGGCGGCTCGCGTCCTCGCCGACGATCTCGGCAAACGAGTCGTCGTCGTCGACACGAGCAACGAGATCGCGGGTGACGGCGATATTCCCCATCCGGCCATCGGCAAGGCCCGCCGGATGCAGGTCCGGACGCCGTCGCTGCAGCACGAGGTGATGATCGAGGCGGGCGAGAACCACATGCCCCAGGTCATCGTCATCGACGAGATCGGCACGGAGCTCGAGGCGCAGGCGGCCCGGACGATCGCCGAGCGCGGCGTCATGCTGATCGGGACGGCCCACGGCAACAACCTCGACAACCTCATGCTCAACCCGACCCTGTCGGACCTCATCGGCGGGATCCAGAGCGTGACCCTCGGCGACGAGGAGGCACGCCGTCGACGGACCCAGAAGAGCGTCCTCGAGCGCAAGGCGCCGCCGACGTTCGACGTCATCATCGAGATCATCGACCGCGAGCGGGTGACGGTGCACGCCGACGTCGCCGACACCGTCGACTCGATGCTGCGCGGTGACCAGGTCGCCGCGGAGCTCCGCTGGCGCGACGAGGAAGGGGTTCATCGCTCACAGGCTCGGCCGCGGCCGTCGCCGCGCGAGCAGATGGGTGCGGAGCGGTTCGCCGGGCTGGTGGGCTCGGGCCAGCCGTGGCGGATGGAACCCGGCTGGCGGGGCGACGGCAACTACCGCGGCGGCTATCGCGAGGCGGAGCGCGGCGCCTCGCTCCGCGCCGGCTACCGGCCGGGAGCGAGCGGAGGCTGGCGCCAGACCCGCGGCGGCTCTGGCCGTGAGAGCGCCCCGCGAGGCCCCGTCTCGGAGGGTGGCGCATCCGGTTCGATGCCCGGCGAGCGATTTGCCGTGCCGCCCGCGGGCGGTGTCGGCAGCGGCGGCAGCGGCCGCGCAACGCGGCTCGAGGACCCGCCGTTCGTCGCCGGCCAGATCGCCGACCGCGGGCCGATCGAGCGTGGCGCCCAGGCGATCATCGACACGCGGGCCCGGGAGGCGCGCGAGCTCGAGCGGCAGCGAGCCTGGCGCGACCAGGCGGCCCGCGCACTGACCGCGCTCAAGGCCGAGGAGGGGACCGGTCCGGTCAACGCCGACGATCTCGACGAAGACGACGATCTCGATCGGGCGCCGATCGGGATCGAGGAGGGCGAGCGAGGCGAATCGATCCTGACGCCCGGCGGCGCGCCGCTGCCGACGCTCCGGATCCTGCCACAGGGGATCAGCCGGAAGCGCCTCGAGCAGGCCGTGCGCGACCTCCAGCTCCCCGTCGAGATCGCCCACGAGGTCGACGAGGCGGACGTCGTGATGACCCTCAAGAACGAGTACAAGCAGAAGACGCCGCTGCTCCGGGAGGCGGAGGAGCGGGCGCTCCCGATCTACGTCCTCAAGGCCAACACGATCCCCCAGATGCAGTCGAGCCTGACCTCGATCTTCTCGCTCGAGATCGACCCTCGTGAGGCTGCGATGCGCGAGACCGAGGAGGCGATCGGGATCGTCATCAACCAGTCGGAGCCGGTCGAGCTCTCTCCGCAGAACGCCTACATCCGCCGTCTGCAGCACCAGATGGCGGAGCGGGCGAACCTCGTCTCCCGTTCGAGGGGACGCGAGCCGTATCGGCGGGTCCGGCTCTACCCTGACGCCGCCAGGAGCGGCTGGTGACGAGCCTCACGCGGCCCGCATGACCGCCCCGGCGACCGAGTGGCGTCGTGGTCTGTTGCGGCTGGCGAATGCACTGATCGTCTACGGCGTCATCGGGCTGCTGGCCACGGCGATCGGCATCGCCGCGCTGATCAGCGCCAGCGGCCGGATCGGCTCGCTCGGCGAGCGGATCGTGTCGGAGGCGGTAAGCCTGGACGCGATCATTGATCGCACGGCCGCCGTCCTCAACGACGCCGCGGCGACAGCACGTAGCTTCGCGCCGACCGTCAAGCAGACGTCCGGCACGGTCCGCAGTGCGGCAGTCGCCATTCGCGACATCGAGCCCCGCCTTCGTGACCTGGAGACCCAGGCCAACGCCATCGATATCTTCGGGTCGAAGCCCGTCGCACCGCTCGGCCAGCTCTTCGGCCAGATCGCAGGCGATATTTCCGGCCTCGACGATCAGCTCGACGGCATCGCCACGGAGATGGATAGGAACGAGACGGCGCTGACCGCGAACTCGGCTTCGCTCGGTGCGCTCGCAGACCTGGTTGGTGCCTACAAGGGACGCCTGAAGCCGGCGGCCATCGACGCCGGGATCGAGGACGCCCGGCGGCTGCTGCTCATCACGTTGGCGTTGTTCATCGGCTGGACCGCCATTCCCGCGGTGGGCTCGCTCATCGTGGGCCGCTGGATGCGCCGACTGGTCGCGCCTGAGCCCTCCCCGACCGAGCAGCCTGGTGGCTAGCGGGCGAGCACTCCCCGGTCGAACCAGATCCGCTCCCCGGTGAACCGTTCCGCGGCGGGATCCCAGGGGAAGAGGATGAGGACCTGGAGGGCGATCGGCAGGCCGGTCGGTTCGGTTCCCGCCCACGGCCCGAGGTTGGTCCCCGTCAGGGTGGCGACCTCGAAGACCCCCTGCGGGCCGACAACGATGTCGGTCAGCGCGAATGCGTTATCGGGGAACGCCGCGAACAACTCCCCGTAGAAGTCGCGCGCGCCGGCGTGACCT
>DATHGS010000447.1:0-3593 GCA_035490155.1 Candidatus Methylomirabilota bacterium
GTCAACTTCAAGAACGTCCAGCAGAGCTCGCGCAAGAAAATCCCGTTCGGGATCGCCCAGGTCGGGAAGTCGTTCCGCAACGAGATCTCGCCGGGCAACTTCGTCTTCCGGATGCGCGAGTTCGAGCAGATGGAGATGCAGTACTTCGTCCGGCCGTCGGAGGCCGCCGCGATCTTCGAGGAGTGGCTGCCCCGGCGCTGGGACTGGTACACGCGTTACGGCGTGACCCCGTCGCGGCTCCGCTTCCGCGAGCACGCGTCGGACGAGCTTGCCCACTATGCGAAGAAGGCGGTCGACGTCGAATACCGCTTCCCGTTCGGCTGGAAGGAGCTCGAGGGGATCCACAACCGTGGCGACTTCGACCTGTCGCGCCACGCCGAGGCGTCCGGCGAGAACCTCGAGTACTTCGACCCGGCGACGGAGGAGCACTTCATCCCGTTCATCGTCGAGACGGCCGGCGGGCCGGACCGGGCGGCGTTCACGTTCCTCATCGATTCCTATCGCGAGGAGGAGGTCCGCGGCGAGAAGCGCGTCGTCCTGGGGCTGAACCCGGACCTCGCCCCGTACAAGGTCGCGGTCCTGCCGCTGCTCAAGAAGCGGCCAGAGATCGTCGAGCTGTGCCACCGCCTGCGGGCCGACCTGGCGCTCGACATGATGGCGGTCTACGACGACACGGCGGCAATCGGCAAGCTCTACCGGCGCCAGGACGAGATCGGGACGCCGTGGTGCGTCACGGTCGACGTGGAGTCGCTCGAGGATGGCGCCGTGACGGTTCGCGACCGCGATTCGATGTCCCAGGAGCGGGTCCCGGTCGAGGGCGTCAAGCGGCTAATCCTCGATCGGCTGGCTGCCGCCCGGGCCGGCTGACGTCCCGTGGCTGACGTCTGAAGCCCGGCCGTTTCCCGATGGAGACGTTCGACGCGATCGTCATCGGCCTTGGTGCGCACGGGAGCGCGGCCGCTCTCGCGTTCGCCAGGCGCGGGCTGCGCGTCCTTGGGATCGAGGCAGGGGAGCGGGGACACTCGCTCGGGTCGTCCGGCGGCCACTCTCGGATGATCCGCCGCGCCTATTTCGAGGATCCCGGCTATCTGCCTCTGCTCTCGGCGGCCTGGGACCGGTGGGAGTCGCTTGGCGCGGCTGTGGGCGAGCCACTGGTCGAGGTGACGGGCGGTCTCTACGCCGGCCCTGCCGACAGTGAGGTCTTTCGCGGATCCGTCGCGAGCGCGCGGGACCAGGGCCTCGCCCACGAGGTCCTCGATGCCGCCGAGATCCGGCGCCGCTGGCCGGTCTTCACCGTCGAGGACGAGGTGGGCGGGCTGTACGACCCGGGCGCGGGGATGATCCGACCGGATCGAGCGATCAAGGCCCAGCTTCGGCTCGCCGAGGAGGCCGGCGCCGAGCTGCGCTTCTCCGAGCGAGCGATCAATTGGCGGCCGGCGCCAGGCGGTGGTGGGAGCGGCCTGGAGGTCGAGACCGATACGGGCATTCTCCGGACCGAGTCGCTCGCGATCGCCGCGGGTGCCTGGACCGGCTCCTTCGTGGAGGACCTCGAGCTGCCGCTCGAGGTCGAACGCCTGCCGGTCCTCTGGTTCGAGCCGACCATGGATCCCTCCGAGCTCTCGTCTGGCCGCCTGCCTGTCTGGCTCATCGACACCCCCGACGGGGGCACGTTCTACGGCTTTCCCTACGATCCGGCGGTCGGGCTCAAGGTGTCGCGACACCATTCCGGCGAGCCGTGCGACCCCGACTCGGTCGACCGATCGCTCCACCCGGCCGATGTCGAGCGCATCCGGGCCTTCAGCCGGCGCAACATGCCGGCGGCCGATGGCCCCCTTCGAACGTCGACCGTCTGCCTCTACACGAATACGCCGGACTTCGATTTCGTCATCGACGTCCATCCCTCCGTCTCTGGCGTCGCGTTTGCGTCCGCCTGCTCGGGCCACGGCTTCAAGTTCGCCCCGATCGTGGGCGAGATCCTGGCCGACCTGGCAACGACGGGCTCGACCGCCCACGACATCGACCAGTTCCGCGCTTCGAGGTTCATCAGTCCGAGGCACTAGCTTTCAGGAGATCCGGGCGAACGTTACGCCTCGCGCTCGAACAGGAGGTCGACGCGACCCATCATGGTCGGCCCGAAGGTGGCGCTCGAGGTCCGTCGGAGTGGAGGACGGACCAAGCATCCACATCCATTTCGTACAGCCCTGGGATCGGAACCACGCGCGGATTTCGTCGATCCGCTTCTGCGGATGTCGAGGTAATCGCAGACGTGATGCCTCATGCCATTCGAACGTTTCGGATGTCGGGCGGTGGACCAGGACAACGTCGTCCAACGCCAGGCGCACGTCGCCTGCAACGGGCCGGCGGTAAGCCGCAGCATCCTCGGCGATCTCGATCAGTGATGGTGACACGTCACCTCCAGACTCCGATGGTCGCTGGGTGATAGCTACGGTCGGCCCGCTATTGGTCCGCGTTCGCCTCGGCGGCGTCGATCGCGGCGGCCAGATCCGCGGCGGCCACGCCGCGCGGCTCCTTGCCCTTCGGCCAGTAGAGCTCCTTGTGGACCTGCTCCTCGGGGTAGCCGCGAGCGAGCAACGTCTCCTCGGCCGACAGGATCATGTCCGGGTTGCCGCAGATATAGGCGATCGAATCGGCCGGCGTCAGCCCCAGCTCGTCGAGGACACCGCCGAGGATCGATTCGACGCGGCCCGTCCGACCGGTCCAGTCGGCGTTCGACGGGTCGTCCGGGCGCGAGACCGTCGGGATGAATCGGACTGGATACTCGCCGGACCGCTCCCAGTCCTCGACGACGTCGCGGTAGCCGAGCTCGTGCGCATATGAGACGCCGTTGAGGAACACGGCCTTGCGCGGGCCTCCGTCGGCGAGCATCTGGCGCATCATCGATATGAACGGCGCGTTGCCCGTGCCGGACGAGATGAAGATGTGCGTCCGCTCGTCGCCGGGCTCGAGGAGGAACTTGCCCTTGGGGCCGATCATCCGCATCTTCTGGCCGATCGGCATCCGCCAGAGCAGCTCTGTGAACGTGCCCATCTCGACGAGCCGGACGTAGAACTCGTAGCCGTCAGTGCCGGCGACGACCGGCGGTGAGGCGACGGAGTACGGCCGCTGGACGATCTTGCCGTCGACCATGACCCCGATCGTCATGTACTGCCCCGGCTCGAACGGTGTCGGTTCCTCGTCGAAGCGGACCCAGAAGTAGGCGAGCGACTCGGTCATGTCGACGCGCTTGATGAGGCGTGCGTTGTACTGGGGCGCCTCCGCGTCGATGACGCGCGGATCGGCGGCGACATCGGTCATGTGGGTCGGCGCGGCCTCCTGGGCGGAGTGGTCGACCCGATGGTACCTCGGGCCGAAGGCCTCACGGAGCTCCGCCTCGGACCTCGGTGGGCGAGCGTTCGGTTGACGTTGAGGGTGCCAGATCAATCGTGGCCCTCAGCTGAGCCCGCCGACACCGTCTCGCAACCGCGATCGTGCCCGAACCGCAGGTACAATTGCCCGTGCTCACCTGATTCCGTCGCGTCGCTCGAGGGCGACGCCGCCCCCGAAGGAGCCTCCGACGATGGCCACGACGTCCC
>DATHGS010000448.1:0-3157 GCA_035490155.1 Candidatus Methylomirabilota bacterium
GGCCCGGCGGCTGATGGAGACGACGAAGGCCGAAGCCGAGGCGATCCCGGCGACCGGCCTGTCGATCGAGGATCGGATCACCCGCGACATGCTGATCGTCATCGCCGATCTCAGCGTCGAGGAGGACGACCAGGGGACGCACCGGCTGCGAGTGGTCGACCAGATCGGTGGACCGCAGACGCTCCTGCCGCAGATCTGCCAGTTCCAATCGGCCGACACGCCGGAGCGCCTGGAGAAATTCATCGCGAGGCTGCGGGCCTACCCGGCCTACATGGCCGCCAACACCGACATCCTGCGCGAAAGCCTTGCCACCGGCCTCACCGCCCCGCGGATCGTCGCCGAGCGGACGGTCCAGCAGCTCGATCGGCTGCTCGCGATCCCGATCTCGGAGGCGATCGTCCCGGCGATGGCCAAGGTCGCCTCGGAGGAGGATCGCGAGCGTGTCCGGGAGGTCGTCCGCGACGAGGTCTACCCGGCCGATGCGGCCTTCCTCGAGGTCCTCCGCGGCGACTACCTCGCGGCGACCCGCGAGGAGCCCGGGCTGTGGTCCGCGCCGAACGGCGAAGTGCTCTACCGGACCCAGATCCGCGCCTGGACGACGCTCGACATGGAGCCGGAGGACGTTCATCGGATCGGGCTCGAGGAGCTCGAAACGGTCGAGGCCGGCCGCCGCGAGATCGCTGCGGCCGCGGGCTTCGGCACCGACACCAATGCCTATCGGGCGTCGCTGGCGGCCGACCCGACGAACCAGCCGGGTTCGAAGGAGGAGCTGCTCGCCCGCGCCCGCGAGGACATCGACCGGGCGATGGCGGTCGCACCGCGCTATTTCGGGACGCTGCCAAAGGCGGGGATCGAGGTCCGCGCGGTCGAGGAGTTCAAGGAGAAGGACGCCCCCTTCGCCTATTACTTCCCGCCCTCGACCGACGGCACCCGCCCAGGCATCTATTACGCCAACGGCTACGACCTGCCGAGCCGGAAGTACACAAAGCTTGCCTCGACGACGTACCACGAGGCGGTCCCCGGCCACCACTTCCAGATTGCCCTCGAGATGGAGAACCCGAAGCTCAACACGTTCCGCCGACTGGGCGCCAGGATCGTCGGCGGGGCATACGTCGAGGGCTGGGGTCTGTACAGCGAGAAGCTGGCCGACGAAATTGGTCTCTTCCGCAACGAGGCCGAGCGGTTCGGAATGCTCGACGCGGTTGCGTGGCGCGCCGCCCGGCTTGTCGTCGACACCGGTCTACACGCGCTCCGCTGGACGCGCCAGCAGTCGGTCGACTTCCTCCTCGAGGCAGGCCTGTCCGAGACCGACGCCGTCATCGAGACCGACCGCTATATCGCCTGGCCCGGCCAGGCGTTGACGTACATGATCGGTTGCCGCGAGATCGAGAAGCTCCGCCGCGAGATCGCGGCACGAGATGGCTCCGGCTTCGACCTGCGGGCATTCCACGATGCGCTGCTGGGCCACGGCTCGCTGCCGTTGGCGACGCTGCGGCGCGAGCTGCCGACCTGGGTCGCCGCCCCCGCCTGAGTTGACCCGGTCGCCGCATTGGCGGTCCATCCGCGCGTTGCCGCCTGCGCTCCTCGCTCACGCACCTTGAAGTGCGCTCGCTCCGGTGCTCGGACGGCGCCTTCGCCTGAACCGCCCCTGCGGCGACCTGAGATCGTTGGCAGCCAGGCGGCGACCTACGAGTCGAAGCCGATGCCGAGGGCGTCGAGGGTTCGTAGCAGGAGGCCACGCCGGCCCTCGTTGCGGTCGGCCCGGTCGAGCTCCCAGCGAACCGCCTGGACGGCCGCGAATCGGAGCGGCTCGGGCGGGAAGGGGATCGGCCGGCTCTGGACGAACCGCAGGCGGAGCAGGTCGGAGTCCGGTCGGAGGATGAAGTCGCGGACGACGCCGCCGGCCCAGCGACTCGCCCCGACACCAAGCCCGGTGTAGCCGAGGGCGTACGTCAGCCGGCCACCGAGGGCCTGCCCGAACGTCACCGTGAATCGCGACGTCGTGTCGATCGCGCCGCCCCAGCGATACGGAAAGCCCACCTCGGCGAGCTGGGGAAAGGTGACCCGGAACTGCGCCTCGAGCTTCGCGAATGTCGTCGGACGCCGGTCGAACCTCGGTCCGACGCCGTTCCCGAAGTGGTAGATCGCGTCGTAACCGCCCCACAGGATCCGATTGTCGGCGGTCAGCCGGAAGTAGTGGAACTGGTTGTTCGCGTCTGACATGCCCTGGCGCCGCTCCCAGCCGATCGACGCCTGCTGGGCCGACGACAACGGGTCGGAGACGAGGACGTAGTCGTAGACCGGCACGAAATGAGCCGATAACCGTCGCAGCCACCCCGAGTACGCCGACGTCGCCACGACGACGTGGCCGGCGACGACCGACCGCCCTTCGGCGGTCCCGACGCGCACCCCGCCCGCGGTACGGTCGACCGCCGTGACCCTGGTTCCCTCGTGGATCACCACGCCGCGCTCCTCGCAAACCCGGGCGAGGCCTCGGACGAGCTTGGCCGGGTCGAGCAGCGCGTCGCGCCCCGGCGGTCGGTGGAGGGCCGCCAGCCAGGCCGGCGAGTGGACCTCGGCCTGGATCGTCTCGCGGTCCATGAACTCGAGCTCCTCGCCCCACGCAGCGGCCTCGTCGACCCAGGCCCGGAACTCGTCGACCTGGTGCGGCTGGTCGGCGACGTCAAGGGTCCCGGATTCCTCGAGATCGCAATCGATCGCGTGCTCCCGGGTGAACGCCACGAGGGCCTGGAAGTTCGTGACGCCCTCCCGCTGGAGAAACGCCAGCTCGTCGGGAAAGTGGCGGATCCCGTTCGCCAGGCCGTGGGTCAGGCTGGCCGAGCAGAAGCCGCCGTTCCGCCCGCTCGCCCCGAAGCCGACCGTTTCGGCTTCGAGGACCACGACCCGCAGCGATGGATCGGTGTCGGTCACGGCAATCGCCGTCCAGAGGCCGGTGAATCCGCCGCCGACGATGACGATGTCGGCGGCGTCGTCCACGGCGAGTGACGGCCGATCCGGGTTCGCCGCGGATGCCGCCAGCCAGTAGCTCGTCGCATCCACGGCCGCGTTGTCAGCCACGCAATCGCCAGCGGAGTCGTTCCGGGAGAGGGGCCATCGCGGCATCCTAGCCGCCGGCGTGCGCCGGTGCACCGAGACC
>DATHGS010000449.1:0-7699 GCA_035490155.1 Candidatus Methylomirabilota bacterium
CCGGTGACGGTCCGCATCTGGTCGCTCACCCTGCTCCTCGCGATGATCGCCACCGCCCTCTACGTGGTGGCACTGCGCGGTCACGCGGGCCCGCACGTCGAGTTCCGTCTGCCGTGGCCGGTCCTGGCGTTCGCGGTGGCGGTCGCCGAGCTCCGAGTCGTCGAGGTCCACTTTCGCCGCGAGACGCATTCGTTCTCGCTGAGCGAGTTCCCGGCCGTGGTCGGGATGTTCTTCCTGAGCCCCGGCGCGTACATCGCTGCCCTGCTTGTCGGATCGGGGGTCGCCCTGATCGTTGGCCAACGCCAGCGGGTCATGAAGCTCTCGTTCAACCTCGTCACGACCATGCTCATGGCGGTCGTTTCGCTGATCATCCTGTACCAGTTCGCGCCGCTCCAGGGCCCGCCCCATGAGCGTGACTGGCTGGCGGCGTTCGCCGCCACCCAGGTCTCGACCGTCCTGACGGCGGTCCTGATCGCGACCGTCATCACCGTGTCGGGCGGTGCGCCGCAATTCGAGAAGCTCCCGGACATGATCCGCTTCGGTAGCCTGGTCGCGTTCGCGAATACGAGCCTGGCCCTGCTGGCCGTATCCATCCTGTGGCTCGATCCCGGCCTGCTGTGGCTGCTGGCGCTCCCGCTGGTGATCGTCTTCCTCGCCTACCGGGCCTATGTGTCGGAGCGCGAGAAGCACGAGCGACTCGAGCTCCTCTATCAGTCGTCGCGGATCTTCCAGCACTCGCCTGAACTCGATTCCGCCCTGATCGCCCTGTTGGAACACGCCCGCGCGATGTTTCGCGCCGAGCTCGCCGAGGTCGTGCTCTACCCGCGCGGCGCGGATGAAGACGTCCTGCGCACCCGCTCGTGGCATGACGGGGAACCGGAGATCATGGTCCCGGTCCCCGCCCTCGATGAGGAGCGGCTGTCGTCACGTGTCCGCGCCGCCTCGGGCCCGTTCTTCTATGTCCCCGAACCCGGCGAGCGTACCGGCGTTCATCTGGGGATGGTGAGCCCGCTTCGTGGTGAGTCGGAGCTGATCGGCTCGTTGCTCATCGCCAACCGGCTCACAGAGGGAACGACGTTCAGCGATGACGACCTGCGCCTGCTCGAGACGCTGGCGAACCAGGCGGCATCGGCGCTCGAGAACGGTCACCTCGAGCAGTCACTCGCCGAGCTCTCGCGGCTCAAGGAGCAGCTCCGCTACCAGGCCTACCACGATCCCCTGACCAACCTGCCCAATCGGAGCCTCTTCCTCGAACGGGTTGCCGAGCGACTCGCGGACATTTCGTCGACCCGCCTGCCGGCGGTGCTGTTCCTCGACCTCGACGATTTCAAGATCGTCAACGACACGCTCGGTCATGCCACCGGCGATCGACTCCTGTCCGACGCCGCCGACCGGCTTCGCAACGTCCTCCGAGCCGAAGACGTGGCAGCTCGCCTGGGCGGCGACGAGTTCGCGGTGCTCCTCGACGATGATCGGGACCTGTCCCGCTCCATGTTCGTGGCGAACCGGATCATCGACGCGTTCCGGATCAGCTTCCAGGTGCAGGGCCAGGAGATCACGGTCGGGGCCAGCCTCGGCATTGCCGTCGCGCGCCTGGGAACCGAGACTGCCGACGAGCTGCTGCGGAACGCCGATGTCGCGATGTACACGGCGAAGGAGGCGGGGAAGAACCGGGTCGCCGTATTCGAGCCGACGATGCACACCGCCATCGTCGCCCGCCATGCGCTCAGCGCGGAGCTCTCGAAGAGTCTGGGACGAGGTGAGCTGGCGGTCTTCTACCAGCCGATCATCGACCTCCAGTCGGGCGTCCCGACGGGGGTCGAGGCGCTCGTCCGATGGCGGCATCCGACCCGCGGCCTCGTCGGCCCGAACGAGTTCATCCCCCTCGCCGAAGAGACCGGCGTGATCCTCCCGATCGGGGCCTGGGTGCTCCAGGAAGCCTGCGCCCAGGCGGTCCGCTGGTCGGCCTTCGGCCGCGACGGACACGGCTTGAGCGTGACCGTTAATCTGGCAGCTCAACAGCTGGCCGAGGCATCGTTTGTCGACGATCTCCGACGAGTCATGAGAGAGACCGGACTGCCGCCAGATCGGTTGATCCTCGAGATGACGGAAACCGTGATGTTCCACGACACCACGACCACGATCGCCAGGCTCGAGGCCATCCGCGAGCTGGGCGTCCGGATCGCGATCGACGACTTCGGGACGGGCTATTCCTCGCTCGGTTATCTCCGTCGGTTCCGCGTCGACATCCTCAAGATCGCCAGGGAGTTCGTCGGCCCCGCGGACAGCCAGGAGGAGTGGGCATTTGCGGGCGCCATCGTGGCGCTCGGTCGGACGCTCGGACTGGCCATCATCGCCGAAGGGATCGAGGAACAGGGTCAGCTCGAGCGGCTACGGGCGCTCGGCTGCGAATTCGGGCAGGGCTACCTGTTCGCTCGCCCGGAGGCCGCGCCAGCGGTGACCCGGTACCTGGAGATCGAGCTGGCCCAGCGCAGCGCCCAGCTGTCCACACCACACGCGCGCCCGACGGGCGCCCGCGACGTCGCGGCCTCGATGTCCGGCCGCCAGGCCGGGGCGTCGATCTGATGTTCATCCTCTACGCCCTTGTGATCGGCCTGGCGCTCGGTTTCCTGACCGGTGGTCGTCCAGGGGGCCTTTCCCAGCTGCAGTTCCGCTGGCCCTGGGTCATGCTCGGGGGCCTGTTCGTGCAGGTGATCCTCTTCTCGCCCCTGGTCAGCGCCCGGATCGGCGGCGCCGGCCCACCGATCTACGCCCTCTCGACGGCCGCAGTTATCCTCGCGGTCGTCGCGAACCGCAGGATCCCCGGCATGTTGGTCGTGGCACTCGGCGCCGCCTGCAACTTCGCGGCAATCATGGCCAATGGCGGGTTCATGCCGGCCGCACGCGGTGCGCTCCAGTCCCTTGGCAATGTCGAGCAGACGGGCTATTCGAACAGCGTGGTCGCCCCGGACCCGGCCCTCGCGCCCCTCACGGACATCTTCGCGCTGCCGACCTGGCTACCGTTCGCGAACGTCTTCAGCGTCGGGGACGTCCTTATCGGAATCGGCGTCGTCATCGTGATCGTCGTGGCCATGCGGCGGGTGCCTCCGGAGGGGCTCGCGAGTCCCGGCGGCGGGGTCTCGGGCGCCGGCGGCTGACCCTCGTCCACGGCCGTGGTGGTGCCCAGCTGCATCGGTGCGCCGCTGCACTGACCCGATGGCGAAGGGTCGTTGAGTACCGTCGGGTCATGGGCCGGTACGAGGGTTCGCCCGTACGGTGCAGGTGAAAGGACATTCCGTCCTTCCGCTTGACCGATCGTCCAGGGCAAACCCGCCGCGAGGCGGGGACGCAAAGCCAGGGATCTCATCGAGACCGCCCGGCCGCCGGTCCAGGAGCGAACCAACCCGTCAGAAGGGGAAACGAATCGTGAAGGCGAACCTGGCGCGCTTCACCTGGGCGCTGATGCTCCTTGCATCGATGGCCCTCACCGTCGGCGCAGGGATCCGGTGGGATTACTGACCATGAAGACGCTCTTCAAGGCTCAGGCCATCCGGGTCATCCTTGCTTTGATGACGCTCGCAAGCCTGGCTCTGGTCATCCAGGCCGGCCACCGCTGGGGTTGACTCAGCGCGCTTCGAGCGCCGATCGATCGTAGGCCGCCGGCCCCCGCCGGCGGCCTTCGTCGTTCCCTGGGGTTCGCGCCGCCCCGCGAGCGACGAGAGGGAGGGTGCTGTGCCGGCCGTCCGCTCGGGACTGATCGGGACGTGGGGGCTGTGGTGCGGTCCGGCGGGTTGCGCGATCCCCGGAGGCCTCGTAGACTGCGCGCACATGGCGGATCGATGTCCGCCCTGATGATCGATTAACGGAGATCGACTTGGGTCAGTTCGACGGACGAGATCGTCGCCGCGTCGCCGTCGTTGTCACGACGGACGGCCGCCGCGTGAACGTGCCGATCGACGGCTCCGGCCTGGTTGACGTATCGCTCCTCGGACTTCTTCGCTCGCTCCTCCTTGGGCTGGACAGCCTTCTCGGGCTTATTACCGGCTCCCGGCGGGAGAACGGAGGAACTCGGAGGAACGGACGCTAGGCGCCACGACCACCGACTACCGAAGGGACCCTCGCCGGGTGGCGAGGGTTTTTGTTTGGCCGGCGACCCGTCGTCGCCGGGAGCCACTATCGAACCCTGAGACTGATCGGAGACGAGCGATGACAGTGACGAGAGGGGAATCGGCGAAGGCGCCGAGTCCGGACGCGCGCCGGTCGCACGTCCCCGCCGACGGGACCGCCGGTGCCGCGGCAGTCGAGCAGGCGCGCAAGGCGATGCTCAATGACACGCGGCCGCGCCGTCGGACGCGGATCGGAGCCGACGTGGTCTGCGAGGCGCTCATCCTCCAGGGCGTCGACGTCTTCTTCAGCTATCCCGGCGGTGTCATCCTGCCCCTCTACGACGTCCTCGGTGACTATCCCGAGATCCGCCACATCCTCGTGCGCCACGAGCAGGGCGGCGCCCACGCCGCGGACGGGTACGCTCGCGTCACCGGCCAGGTCGGGGTGTGCATGGGGACCTCCGGTCCGGGCGCGACGAACCTCGTCACCGGCATCGGGACGGCGTTGCTGGACTCGATCCCGATGGTCGCGATCACCGGCAACGTTCCTGGCGTACTCATCGGCAAGGACGCGTTCCAGGAGATCGACATCAACGGCATCACGCTGCCGATGACGAAGCACAACTACCTCGTTCGCAATGCCGACGACCTGCCGCGCGTCTTCGCCGAGGCGTTCCACATCGCCCGCACCGGTCGGCCGGGGCCGGTCCACATCGACATCACGAAGGACGCTCTCCAGCAGGAGACGAACGCCCAGCACCCGACCCCTGAGCAGGTGGTCGCCGGGCTTCCCGGCTTCCGCCCGAACATGGACGCGAATGGGCGTCAGCTGAAGGTTGCCGCGGCCGAGATCGCCCGGGCCAGGCGGCCGGTCATCCTGGCCGGTCACGGCGTCCTCCATGCCGAGGCGTGGGACGACCTCGTCGCCTTCGCCGAGAAGACGCAGATCCCGGTCGCCCACACCCTTCTCGGTATCGGTGCGATCTCGGAGGATCACCCCCTCAGCTACGGCTTCATGGGGATGCACGGCTGGAAGCACGTCAACCGGGCCATTCAGTCGGCCGATCTCCTGATCGCGATCGGGATGCGCTTCGACGATCGCGTGACCGGCAACGTCCGGACCTACGCGCCGTACGCGCGGATCGTCCACGTCGACATCGACCCCGCCGAGATCGGCAAGAACGTCGCGGTCGAGGTCCCCATCGTCGGCGACGCCGGGCGTGTCCTGCGGGCGTTGCTGCCGATGGTGGCGGCGGTCGACCCGGCGACCCGGGCCCCGTACTTCGAGGAGCTGGCGGAGTGGCGCCGGGAATCCGAGGGCAGCTCGTGGCACGGTTCCGGCGCCTGGCGTGACGGCCTCCTGTCGGCCGACTATGTCGTTGCCCGGATCGGCGAGCTGACCGAACACAAGGCGACCTACGTCGCCGATGTCGGCCAGAACCAGATGTGGCTCGCCCGCTATGCCGGCTTCCGCCAGCCGAACAGCCACGTCAGCTCGGGCGGTCTCGGGACGATGGGCTTCAGCGTCCCGGCGGCCATGGGCGCGGCGCTCGGCCGGCCGGATCGCGAGACGTGGGCGATCACCGGTGACGGCGGCTTTCAGATGACGTCCCAGGAGCTGATGACGCTCGTCCAGGACGGGATCCCGGTGAAGATCGCGCTCTTCGACAACAAGAAGCTCGGGATGATCCGCCAGTGGCAGGAGATCATCTACGCCGGCAACTACCACTCGGCCCACCTCCAGGGCCCCGACTACGAGAAGCTCGCCGACGCCTACGGCATCCCGGCCTTCCGGGCCCAGACACCGGATCAGGTCGACGACGCGATCCGGTCCGCCCAGGCGGTCGATGGGCCTGCCCTGATCTGGTTCGAGATCGCCGAGGAGCAGAACATCTTCCCGATGATGCCGGCCGGCAAGGGCCTGTCCGACCTGATCGAGAACTGGGGCGGGGCGGACGAATGAGCGCCGAATCCTCGGGCGGATGGCTTCGCGGAGCGAAGCCTTCGACCTCGGAGAGCGAGAAACAGCTTCTCGCAGCGCCACATTCGAACGGGAAGGCACCGATCGAGGCCGTCGGCGGGCTGCCGGCGCCAGCCACGGGACCCGCCCACATGGCGCCACCGGCGCGGGCACTGCCAGGTGGCGGTGAGACCCGTCGGCACACACTGATCGCCATCGTCCTCGACAAGCCCGGCGTCCTCAATCGCGTGGCGAGCCTGATGCGCGCGCGGAACTTCAACATCGACTCCCTCGCCGTGAGCCACACGGACCAGCCCGACGTCAGCCGGATGACGATCACCCTCCACGGCGACGACGTTGCAGTCGAGCAGGCAGCCAAGCAGCTCTACCGGCTCATCGATGTCCTGAAGGTCCAGGACGTCACCTCTGAGCCGACGGTCGACCACGAGCTGGCACTCGTCAAGATCCGGGCGACCGACAGCAACCGAGCCGAGATCCTGACGATCGTTGAGCTGTCGAAGGGTCGCGTGGTCGACCTCGCCGGCGAGTCGGTCATCGTCGAGGTCACCGGAACCGAGACGGAGGTCGACGCATTCGTCGCCCTCGTCCGGACCTACGGCATCAAGGAGCTCGTCCGCACCGGAGCGGTGGTGATGTCCCGAGGCTCTGCATCGATCGAGGAGGCAGTCAAGAGATGACGGCGAAGATGTACTACGACAACGATGCCGATCCGTCGGCCTTGGCTGGTCAGACCGTGGCGATCATCGGGTATGGGTCGCAGGGGCATGCCCATGCGCTGAACTTGCATGAGTCGGGGGTCGACGTCATCGTCGGGCTCCAGCCGGGGTCGAAGAGCCGGCCGCTGGCCGAGGAGGCCGGGCTCCGGGTCGCCGATGTCGCCGATGCCGTCAAGGCGGCCGACGTGATCATGATCCTCGTCCCCGACACGGGCCAGAAGGCCGTCTACGACGCGGAAATCGCGCCGAACTTGCGGGCGGGCCAGCTCGTGATGTTCGCCCACGGCTTCAATATCCACTTCGGGCGGATCGACCCGCCCGGCAATGTCGACGTCGGGATGGTCGCCCCGAAGGGTCCCGGCCATCTCCTGCGCAGCGTCTTCCAGGCCGGCGGCGGCGTGCCGGCCCTCTTCGCCGTCCATCGAGACGCGACCGGAACGGCCCGCGCCCGCACCCTCGCCTACGCCCGGGCCCTGGGCAACACCCGTGCGGGCGTCCTCGAGACGACGTTCGCCGAGGAGACTGAGACGGACCTGTTCGGCGAGCAGTCGGTCCTGTGCGGCGGCACCAGCGCCCTCGTGAAGATGGCCTTCGAGACGCTCGTCGAGGCCGGCTACCAGCCCGAGCTCGCCTACTTCGAGACGATGCACGAGCTCAAGCTCATCGTCGACCTGCTCTATCGCGGCGGCCTCAACTTCATGCGCTTCAGCGTCAGCGACACCGCCGAATACGGCGACTACGTCAGCGGCCCGCGGATCATCGACGAGCATGTCCGGACGACCATGCGGCAGGTCCTGACCGAGATCCAGGACGGCACGTTTGCCAAGGCCTGGATCGCCGAGAGCGACGGCGGCCGGCAGGAGTTCGAGCGTCTCCGCGCCCAGGACCGCGACCAC
>DATHGS010000450.1:0-2744 GCA_035490155.1 Candidatus Methylomirabilota bacterium
TACGGCGCTTTTGGGTCGACGAAGCGGCAGCGGTCGATGAGCGGGCACCGCTCGTGTTCCGGGCGCTGGGCGTGGCAGATCTTCCGGCCGTGCTGGATCATGTTCACGTGGGCCTCGTACATCTGGTCCGGCTTCAGCAACCCCAGAAACAGGTCGTGGGCCTCGTCGATCGTCGCCTTCGCGGGGATCAGACCCACCCGCCGAGCCACGCGTTCGACGTGTCGGTCGATCGGGAAGAGCGGTTGGCCGAAACAGAACAGCAGGACGATCGACGCCGTCTTCTTGCCGATCCCGTTGATGCTGGTCAGCCAGTCGCGCGCCTCGAGCGGCGGCATCGCGGCGAGGAACTCGAGCGAGTAATCCCCGCGCTCCTCGCGGATCCTCCGCAGCGTGGCCTGCAGTCGCGGCGCCTTCTGGTTGGCGAGGCCTCCCGGACGGATGACGTTTGTCAACTCGGCGATCGGCGCGAACTCGACCGCAGCCCAATCCGGCGGCGGCGCGGTCGACAGCCCGAACCCGCCCCAGCCGCTGCCGGGGTTGTGCGTCTCGGGCGGCAGGTTGCTGGGATAGGCGCGACGGAGCGCCTCGAAGGCGACCTCGGCGTTCGTGTCGGCGCTGTTCTGGGTCAGGATCGTGAGGATCAGCTCACTGGTCGGGTCGAGGCGCCGTTGCCAGGTCTCGCGGCCGTAGAGGCCGGCAAGGCCGTCGAGCACGAACGGCACGATCCCTGGCCGGTACCTCTCGAGCCGCTTGGCGTAGCTCGCGGCAGGGTCGGAGAAGCGCCGCTTGCGCGGTTTCGGTGGGCTCTTCATGCGAGCCGCGGTCTTTGCGATCGGCATGGGTTGATCATGCCCGAGTCGAGCCCGTAGCGATCAGTCGGTGATGAGCGACACGAGTCGAGCGATCCGCTCGCCGCAGCGCACGAGCGGAGCGGTTCCGGCGGCCATCGCCTCCTCGACGGTCTGGGGCCGCTCGACGACCGGGACGACCACGACCCCGAGCGGGGCGAGCGCTTCGATCCCTTCCGCCGTCACCCCGCCACCGACGGCGATGCACGCGCGGCCCGCCACGGATGCCCGTCGGGCCACGCCCAAGGCGGTCTTCCCGAACGCCGTCTGGGAATCGATCCGACCCTCCCCGGTGACGACGAGCCCCGCCCGATCCAGCTTGCCGTCGAAGTCCGCGGCGCTCATGACGACGTCGATGCCCGGCACGAGCTCCAGCGACCGGAAACGATCTGTGAGTGACAACAGGCCGAACCCGGCCCCCCCCGCGGCACCCGAACCGGGCGTCTCGCGCTCGCGCCGGCCCGACGCGAGCTCGAGGGCATCCGCGTAGTGTTCCAGGCGACGGTCGAGCTCTTCCACCTGTTCGGCGGTCGCGCCCTTCTGCGGACCGTAGGTTGCTGCGGCACCCCGCTCCCCGAGGAGCGGATTCGTGACGTCGCAGGCGATCCGGAGCTCGACCTCCGCGAGGCGTGGATCGAGGTGCGACAGGTCCACCCGGTCGTCATCGACGGTCGCGCCGAGCGCACGGAGGATCCCAGCCCCGCCGTCGTTCGTCGCGCTGCCGCCGATCCCGAGCGTGATCTCCCTGGCCCCGGCGTCGATCGCCGCCCGGAGGACCTCGCCCGTTCCCAGGGTCGTGGCACCCATCGGGTCGCGCTCGGGGGGCGTGAGCCGGGATAGGCCGGAGGCTTCCGCCAGCTCGACGACCGCCCGCCGACCGGCGTCCGACTGGAGCCAGCGCGCCGCAACGGGCCGACCGATTGGGTCATGCGCGGCGGCCGACCGCCACTCCCAGCCGCCGGCCGCAGCGATCGCGACGAGCGTCCCTTCGCCGCCGTCGGCCAACGGCGCGAGGAGGACCAGATCGGATGGTCGAGCCCGCGTCCAGCCCTCGGCGAGTGCCTGGGCGACCTTGACGGAGGTTAGCGAACCCTTGAACGAATCCGGGGCGAAGAGGACGGTCAGCGGCGATGTCACCCGAAGCGACGCGCTCAGCGAACCGCGGGCTCGAGCTCAACGGACGGCGGCGTCTCGGCCCCGGCCGCCCCGACTGACCGCCGTCGCTCGACGTATTCCGGGATCCGGATCATCGGCGGGCGCTCCTGGTCGGCCAGCTCGATCACCTCGAGGCCGAGCCGGCCCTTGCCCGAGCGAGGCAGCTTCATCGTCGAGCCGAGCTCGGCGAACAGCCGCGCCTTGCGCCGTTCCTCCAGCCGCTTCATGACGGCCTGAAGGATGACGAACGACATCCGCGACAGGCCCTCGAGCTCCTGGTTTCGATGGACCCGCCGTTCGAGATCGACTTGGCCGAGACCCTCCAGGCCGGATCGCTCGGCGGCATCGATGAGATGGCCGATCTCGACTGCGTACCCCGTGAAGAAGGGAATCGCCTCGAGCAGGGTCCGCCGTCCGGCATATTCGCCCGCGAGCGGTTGGATCATCCCCGACAGCTCCGGGAAGAACAGGTTGATGAGCGGCCGCGCGACGAGCTCGGTGACCCGGCCGCCGCCGCCCTCCTTGAGGACGCCACCCTCGACGATCGGGCGCTGGTAGTAGCCCTTGACGTACTGGAGACGCGGCTCGTGGAGGAGCGGTCCGAGCGTCCCGTAGACCATCCGCGGGTGCCAGTTCCGGACGTCCGTGTCGGCCCATACGATGATGTCGCCGCTCGTCTCGTAGACCGACTTCCAGAGTGACTCACCCTTGCCGGTGAACGAGCCGTAGCGGGACAGAATC
>DATHGS010000451.1:0-12286 GCA_035490155.1 Candidatus Methylomirabilota bacterium
GGACGGCCTCGTCCGAGACCGGCGACCCGACGATGAACCGGGTCACGAGGAAACCCTCGGGCCGGATGAACGCGGTGACCTCGGGCCCGACGCCGACGCCCGCCGCGGCAACGGTCGCGGCATGCTCGACCTCGCGGCTGATGCCAAGGAGATGGGTGTCGTTGCCCGCGAGGCGGATGACCCAGCGGTCGGTCGAACCCGCCGCCTCGACAAGGAAGTTACGGTTCGTGATCCCGCCGGACAGCATCCGCAGCGTGAGCTGGCGACCAGCGAGGTCCGGGACGCGCTGCATCGCCGCCACGAGCTCGTCATACAGCTCGCCGCGGAGGATATCGTCCGTCGCCGGCTCTGGCCCCGGCACCGTGTCCTGGTCCGCCACGCAGCCTCCTGACGTGGATAGGCGGCGCGCCAACCGCGTCGGCGCGCCGCCAGAGTGTGCTCCCCGTGCGACGGACTAGCCGATCAGGGCCTCGCCGGTCGCGAGATCGCCTTCGACATCGGCTGCCCGGCCGCGGACCGAGACGGCGTAATAGATCGCCCCCAGCACGAGGATCGTCACCACGAGTGTCTCGAAGATCGGCCACGACGGCAGACCCTCGATCGCGGTCCCGAACGGCTTGATGAAGCCGTCGATCGTTGGGTTCGTGATCGCTCGACCGTCGCCGCCGAAATCCCCGAACAGCGACGAATCCTTCCAGATCGCGATGTTGAACAGCATCAGGCCGCCATACAGGATGGCGACCACGTTGACGAGCTTGCCCCATCGGCCGAGGTTGAACCAGGCGGGAGTCCGGGGCCAGCCGCGGAAGCGGGCGGCGAGAACGCCGATGTTGCAGAGCAGGTAGCTCAGGTAGATCAGCCCGGTCGCAGCAATCGAGAGCGTGAAGCCGCCGAGCGGACCGATCACGAGGATCGGGATGGCCGCGAGGACCCCGACCGCGATCGCGGCGTTCGCCGGCGTCTTGAACCTCGAGTTGACCCGGCCCCAGATCGAGCCGAGGGGCAGGTGGTGATCGCGGCTCATCGAGAACATCATTCGCGTCGCCGCGCCCTGGATGGCCAGGGTGCAGACAAAGACCGAGACGAGGATCACGAAGAGGTAGACCTCGCCGACGGTGATGCCCGTCCCGGCGATGTCGTAGGTGAGGGTCGACTGGATCGTCGTCGCGATGGGGAACCCGCCGCCCTGACCTTCCTTCATCGCATCCGCGATCGATGGGATCGCGAGGATCACGGCCAGCAGGAAGACCGTGCCGACGATGCCGGAGATGGCGACCGACCAGAGGACGCCTCGCGGCGCCTGACGCCCGGGATCGACGGTTTCCTCACCGAATGTCCCGGCCGTGTCGAACCCGTAGACGACGAACAACGCCATGAACATGCCGAGCGCAAACGCCGGCAGGTAGCTGCCGCCCGTGGCCTGCTCGGAGCCGGCCGTATCGGTGAGAATCGACGGTGAATTGTGGTTCGCGAAGAAGAGGAGGACGAGCGCGAAGACGACCATCCCGAGGATCTCCGTCCCGACGCCGATGTTGTTGAGCAGCGACAGGAGCCGCACGCCGAAGGCGTTGATCACGCTCGTGATGACCAGCGTCCCGAGCGAGATGAACGTGAACATCGTCGTGAGACCGGTCGGATCCTTCGAGTCCAGGAACGGCGTGTCGCCGACCGGGCCGCCGTGAATGCCGTCGACGACGAACGCGACGATCACGGCGACCGCCGTCACTGTCACGACCTGGGCCCAGAAGTAGAACCAGCCGGTGAACCAGCCGAGGGTCCGGTTCGAGAGCAGCTTCGACCACTGGTAGATCGAGCCGGCGACAGGGAAGTGGCTGGCCAGCTCGGCGAACACGAGGGCCACGATGAACTGGCCGACGATGACGATAGGCCACGACCAGAAGAACGCCGGCCCGGCCTGGCCGATGCCGACGCCGAAGTTGCCGTATGTGCCCGTCGACACGCTGATGAAGCTGAACGCGATGGCGAAGTTCGAGAGGAACCCGAGGGTCCGTCTCAGCTCCGGTTTGATACCGAGCGAGCGCAGATGCGCGTCGTCGCGTTCGGCCTGGTCCAGGGCAGATTCCGTCACGATCTCTCCTCCTACCTCCGCACCGTGTTCTGGTGCGAGCTGTCCTCTGGGGAGTGAACGCCTTGACGCGTGGGGCTGCCGGCAGCCGTCCCTCCGGCGCATGCTTGCCGCCGAGAATAGGTGGACGAATCGGCGCAGTCAACGAGATTCGCAGCGGGTTGCGTCGGTCGGTGCGAGATCCTGTCGTTGACCCGCGTGGCCCAGCGGACCACGATGACCACCGGCCGGACGCGCGACGGCCGACGATCAGACGAGAATCGGTCGTGAGGGCAGTTGTAGAGGAGGGGTACGCGGCATGGTCGCCACCGACGAAGGGACGCCGCGCGAGCGCTTCGGGCGACGGCTGATGGATGCAACGAATGGCGCCTTCGACGTCGCGACCGCCTACCTCGGGATCCGGCTTGGCCTCTATCGCTCTCTCGCCGACAACGGGCCGGCGACCGCGGCGGAGCTCGCCGCCCGGACCGGGACGAACGAGCGACTCGTTCGCGAATGGCTCGAGCAGCAGGCTGCGACCGAGGTTCTCGAGGCGAGTCACGAGCCCGGCGGCTGGCGGTTCGCCCTGCCCGCCGACCACGCCGCCGTGCTCCTCGATCCGGAGGCGCTCGACGGCTTCGGGGGGACGATCCTGGCGCAGATCGCGTCACTCGCCGTCGTGCCGCGGCTCGTCGATACCTTCAGGACGGGCTCCGGCATTCCCTTTGCCGATTACGGCACCGACATGATCGAGGGCCAGGCCGCATCGACCCGGCCGGTCTACCAGGCCGAGCTCCCGACTTGGCTCGCCGCGATCCCCGATCCCGACGGCCGCCTCTCGGGTGGCTCCGCGCGGATACTCGATGTGGGCTGCGGTCTCGGTTGGTCGAGCATCGGCATTGCCCGGGCGCTGGCCGGAGCCCATGTCGACGGCGTCGATCTCGATCGCGCCTCGATCGAGGCCGCTCGCTCGCTGGCGGCCGCGCACGGCCTCACTGACCGTGTCACGTTCGAGGTCCGCGACGCCGCGAGCCTGGCCGGTGCCGGCTACGACCTGGCGACGATGTTCGAGATGCTCCATGACCTCGCCCATCCTGTCGAGGTTCTTCGAGCGGCCCGGCTCGCCCTCGCGCCTGGCGGCCTCGTCCTCGTCGCCGACGAGATCACCGGAGAAGAATTCAACGGCCCGGCCGACGAGACGGACCGTCGCCATTACGGCTGGAGCGTCCTTCACTGCCTGCCGGCGAGCATGACCGAGCCCGACTCCGCCGCGACCGGGACCGTGATTCGAACGTCAACCGTTCGCGCCTATGCCGAGGCGGCCGGCTTCTTGAGTGTCGAGATCCTGCCGGTCGACAGCGTCGCGTTCAGGCTCTATCTGCTGCGAGCCTGAGATCGCGCCTCAACGACCCGCCTCGGCGCCCTGGAGCGCGTCCGGCAGCGGCCGGTGGATCTCGACCGGGTGGATGTAGCCGTCGACCATGTCCATCGAGCCGTTGACGCCGAGCTCCGTGAAGAGGAACGCGATCTTGCGCCGCTGCGAGGCCAGGATCTCGTCCTTCTGCGGCAGGTCCCAGAGCTTTCGCTTGAACGGCCCAAGCGCCTTCTTGCGGGTCGTGTAGACGAACTGTTCGTCGGTCTGGCCCGGCTTCCGCTCGTCGGCGGCATCGGCAAAGCACCACGCCTCGATCTCGCGGTGGAGGCTGGCGGGGAACGCCGGGTGCTCGTAAACAGCGTTCTGGAACCCGGTGGCCAGGTGGATCTCGGCCGTCTCGACAGCCGGGAAGCGGTGGAAGAGCTCGTCCGGCAGCGTCGAGGCCCCGTGCTGGACGGCGCCCGCAAGGCCGTTCTGCCGCGCTAGCTCGCCGAGTCGTCGCAGGACGTCGAAGTCGAGCTTGACCTCGGCAATGCTGCCGTCCGGGAGCGGCACGCCGCCGTGCGACGTACCGGTCTGGACGCTCACCTTGCTGATCCCGACCGCCCCGGGCGCCCGGGCAGCGAGCTCGCGCCGGTAGCCCTCGAAATAGGCCGTCAGCTCCGCCTCGTTCGAGTTCTCCTTGCCGACCTCGCCGATCTCGCCGCCGACGCTGATCGTCACCCCGTCGGTCTCGAGGGAGCGAATCAGGGCCGTCATCTCGGCCGCCCGCAGGTAGTTCTCCCGCTGCTGCTCGTCGACCGTCGGCTTCGAGAGGTCGACGAGGGTCGAGCTGTCGATGTCGATGTTGCGATAACCGGCGTCGATCGCCAATCGGCACGCCCCCCGGATCTCCTCTGTGACGGCCTCCGGGTCGTCGGCGTACTTCTTTGCGTTGAACTGGTAGTGATCGCCCTGGATGAAGACGGGACCCTGCCAGCCGGCGGCGATCGCTCCGGCCAGGACCGCCGTCGAATAGTCGATCGGCCGCTGGAAGGTGTACGTCTGCTCGCTCCGGGCGAGCTCGAGGATGACCGTCCCGACGTCGGCCGATGCGGCCGTCTCGTAGACCGTCCGGGCCATGTCGAAGACCTGCGTCCGGAGGTTGATCGCGGGGACCGTGAAGCCGTTGACCTCGCCCCTGGCCCGCGCCATGTACAGCTCGTGAATGCTCGCCGTCCGGGCCCCGAGTGCCTGGGCGGCCTCGTGGACCAGCCATCGGGCGACGTCGACGACCGGCCCCTCGTCGGCAAATGTCGCCGTCCAGATCACGTCGCGGATCACTTCGCCACGGAAGCCCGGCTCGTCGTCGATCACGACGCGCTCGCCGTCGACGTGGGCGGCGGCACCCAGGCGGTCGAGCAACTCGGGAACGGTCTCGGCGACGTGAGGCATCGGTTCGGCTCCTGGCTCGGTTGGGTCGGTCGCTCGCGTGCGATCGCTCAGGTCAGTGGTCGAGCCAATGGTAGCCGTCGCGAGAATGGCGGCCAGCCGTCGCGACCCCCCGCGCTCCGCCGCGGCCACCCGGGGTCAGAAGCCTGGCTTGGTCACCATCAGGACCACGATGAGGGTGACCAGCACCGTCAGAAGCATTCCACCCCGCTGGAGCTTCATGCCAAGCGCGGCGATCTCGGGCGGCGGCCCGGATGGCGTCCCTGCCGCTTGCGGCCCCGGGGGCGGACCGCCGGACGTGAGATGGACCATCCTCTCTGCATTTCGTGCCTGGACGGTGATGGCGAACGTGATGGCAATCGCGTAAAGAATGATTCCACCGATGAGCCAGCGATTGGCCGGGATCGTCAAGTCCCGGCCGGCGATCAGGATCAGCGCGACGCCGGTGATGCCCTGGACGATCGCCCCGGGAATGACGATGCGGCGCTCGATGAACTCACTCAGGGCAATGGCGAAGGGCCCATTCTGCGGACTCATCTGGCCCTGACGGGCGATCACCGGGAACAGGAACACGGGCCCGAATACGACGATCGCGCCCAGGACATGAAGGAACAGGAACAGCTGGAACAAGTCGGCCACCTTCTCGTTTTCGCCCGCGGGTCCGACCCGTTCGGGACGGAAGGCGCGCCGCTTTGCAATGTACGTCAGCGAACCTTTCCGCGTGAGATCGGTTCGGCGGCGTCGCGCGTCACGCGCCTGGCCGCGTCGATACCCCGCCAAAAGCCGCTCTGGGCGGCCTTGGGCGGGCAAGTGGATGACTTTGCCGATTTGCGCCATAGGCGCCGAGTGGGCTTGAGCGTGGGATCGGCCGATTCCCGATGCCCGACGGGCCTGATTCACACCGACACATACCCGTTCGGTGCCCAAGGCGGCTGTGACGGGCTTTTGGCGCGAAACCGCGGCAGATCCACGGGAGAACAGGCGTCGACGAGTCGACCGAACACTCTGGCGATGTCGAACGTCAGGGAGGGTAGGAGGGACGGATCAGCTGGACACCATCCGACGAGCCCATCGTTCTTGATCAGTTGCCAGTCCCATAGCCGACGACGACCTCGGAGCCGATTTTCGTCCGACGAGCACATCCGACAAGCCCGCCGGATTACGCCTGACAAACGGGCCGAATCTGGTCGGCGACCCTCGCGACACGAGAATTTCGGTCCAAATGTCGGCTACCAGGCGTTTCGGGCGTCGCATGTGCTCGCCCGACGAGAATCCGGGCCCCGGCGGTATCGGACGCCCTCGCTCCTTACCTAGCCCACCCCTCGGGTTCGGCCGGCGACGAAGTCCACGAGGACGTACTCGCCGAGGTGCTCCGGCGTCGCGTAGAAGGCGCGCCCGCGGTTCATCCGGGTGATGAGGGCGACGAACTCGGCGAGCGACCGCGATCGCTCGAGCATGAACGTGTTGATCGTGATCCTATCCCGCGTGCAGCGCTGGACCTCGCGGAGGGTTTCCTGGATCGTTCGGCGCGTCGGGGGATAACTGAACTCGACCTGGCCATTCTCGAAATGCGCCGTCGGCTCGCCGTCCGTGATGACGACGATCTGGCGCGTCCCGCCTCGCTGTCGGGCCAGGATCTGGCGGGCGAGCATCAGACCGTGCTGGAGATTCGTGCCGTACTCGTAGCCATGCCAGGTCAGCTCGGCGAGCGACTCGGAGCGCAGCTCCCGGGCGTAGTAGGCGAAGCCGATGACCGAGAGGTCGTCATGCGGGAACTGCGTGCGGATGAGGGTGTCGAGCGCCACGGCGACCTTCTTGGCGGCGAGGAAGCAGCCGCGCAGGAGCATCGAGCGGCTCATGTCGACGAGCAGCACCGTCGACGTCCGCGTCAGCTGCTCGGTCCGGAAGACCTCGAAGTCCGCGGCCGACAGGCTCACCCCGCGTCCGGATCGAAGCCCGGCACCGGGCGCGTTCTCGGGACGTCGCAATGCGTTCTCGATCGTCCCCCGGATGTCGAGATGAAACGGATCGCCGAATTCGTACGGCTTGGTCGATTCCTCTCGCTCCCCACCTCGGCCGGCCCGGTCGATCCGGTGGCCGCCGAAGGCGTCGCGGGACAACCGGGCGAACAGGTCGTCGAGGACCTTCTGGCCGATCCGCCGGCTGCCGCGCGGTGTCAGCTCGAGCTTCTCGCCGCGGTGGGTCAGGTAGCCGGCCTCCTCGAGCTGGCGGGCGAGCTCGTCGAGGGCGGCAAGATCCCGCGCCGATTCGTCGCCGAGCAGCTCGCGAACCTGGTCGCGATCGAGATCGGCGAGGTCGCCCGGGCCTTCGACATCCCCGAGCGCGTCCTCGAGCGCGTCGAGCGCCTGGAGTCGTCCGATCTGGTCGAGCGCGGGCTCCAGCCCGAGCGGCTCATCGCCGGAGAACTCGTAGCCCTCACCCAGGCCGTCCGGCATGAGCTGGTCCATGTTGGAGGCAAGCCGGGCGAGGTCCCAGCGGAGGCGATCGTCGCGCAGGAGGGCATCCATCATCGACTGGAGCTCGGCCCGCTGCTGCGGCGACATCGAGCGAAGGAGCGATTGCATCGCGGCCATCCGCTCGGTCAGCTGAGCCACGATGTCGTCCAGGGTCCGCGCCCCGGGGAAGAACCGGCCATGGTTCGCCAGGAAGTCGTCGACGTCCGACTGGCTCGGTTCGCGGCCCTCGAGGCGCTCCTCGAGCAGCGAATTCAGGTCGCGGACCATATCCCGGTTGGCCTGGAGGTCCTCGGGCGTCGTTCCCTGGATCGCCTCCGACAGGCCCTCGACGAACCGATCGAGCGTCTGGCGACGGAGCCGCTCGGTCAGGGCCTCGAACCGCTCACGAGCGGCCGGCTCCATGAAGTCGTACGCCTCGAGGCCGCGGATCCGGCCGCCGACGTCGCGCGGCAGCGCCTCCAGCTCGTCGAGACGGCGGGCCGCCGCGTCGCGGAGCATCGCCCGCAGGGCCGGATCGACCGCGGTGCCCTCGGGCGGCGTGGCTGCGGTGTCGAGGCGGCGCTCGATCCCAGCTCGTTCCTCCGCCACGATCTCCTCGAGCTCCTGGCGCACGTCGGCGAGCACGTCGCGCAACTGGTAGCGCTCCTGGAGCTCCTCGCGCTGGCGGCGGAGCCGTTCTCGAAGATCGTTGAGGCCGGCGAGATCCGGGCGGGTCGGGTCGCCGGCCCGCCAGCCGCGCTCCATCAACCGCCGAAGCGCCTCCGCCAGGTCGCCCTCGGCCATGACGTCATCGGCCAGGGCGTCGAGGATCTCGTCGGCGTCGAGAGCCGGGATCGACTGGGTCCCGTCCCAGCGGGCGTAGCGCGCGGCGCGGGCCAGGAGCGCATCGCGAGCGGGCGCTCGACCGGCGGCCGGCCCCAGGTCGCGTGGGTCGGGGCTGAAGAGGCTCATCGCCTGTAGACGACGGCGGCACCGGATCGATCCTTGTTGATCCGGCGCGAGAGGTGGAGGCCCTCGAGAAGGAACTCGACCGCGGATGCGACGACCGCGGGCTCCTCTGCCCCGTCGGTCACGTCGAACGCGTCGAGCCGCCTGATGGCACTGAGCAGACCCGGCACCTCGTGTGCCCAGCGGACGTAGTCCCGCGACGCGACGCGATCACCCGTTTCGACCACGAGACCATCCTCGAAAGCGAGGACGACGTCGTCCAGGTCGTCGATCGCCACGCGCCGACCGAACGTCGCGAAGAGCGCCTTGGTGATGAGGCGCTCGACGATCCGCTCCTCGGGGGCCTCGTCGCCGACCGATTCGAGCTCGATCTTGCCGACGGTCGAGGCGATGACGGCGCCGAGATCGGAGATGCGAGGCGCCCCGACGGACTCACCCAGGCGGATCGCCCGCCGGAGAGCGGCCGCCTCGAGGACCTCGGAATTCGCCACCGTCACCCGGACGCTCACGCCGGAACGCTGGCTGATCTCCGGCGAGCGGCGAGCGAGATGGGTCAGCTCCGCCAACAGCTCGTCGATGAACGCCGGTACGACGACTGCCGGCTCCCCATCGCCGGGCTCGAATCGCTGCTTCTCCTGGTGAACGATCGCGAGCTCGTGATCGAGCGTCCGCGGATAGTGCGTCCGGACCTGAGTCCCGAGCCGGTCCTTGAGCGGCGTGATGATCCGCCCGCGGCTCGTGTAGTCCTCCGGGTTGGCCGACGCGACGACGAACAGGTCGAGCGGCAGCCGGACGGTGAAGCCGCGGATCTGGACGTCGCGCTCCTCGAGGATGTTGAGCAGTCCGACCTGGATCCGTTCCGCGAGGTCAGGCAGCTCGTTGATCGCGAAGATGCCGCGGTTGGTTCGCGGGATGAGTCCGTAGTGGAGCGTCAGCTCGTCGCTGAGATAGCGTCCCTCCGCGACGCGGATCGGGTCGACCTCGCCAATCAGGTCGGCGATCGTGATGTCGGGCGTCGCCAGCTTCTCGGCGTAGCGGCGGTCACGCGGCAGCCAGTCGATCGGCGTCTCGTCGCCGTGCTCGTCGACGGCCGCCTTGCCGGCGGGGCTGATCGGAGCGTACGGATCGTCGTTCAGCTCACCGCCCCGAACCACCGGCAGCCATTCGTCGAGGAGGTCCACGAGCAGCCGAGCCATCCGGGTCTTCGCCTGGCCACGCTCACCGAGGAAGACGAGATCCTGTCCGGCAATGATCGCGTTTTCGATCGCCGGGACCACGGTTTCCTCGAAGCCGATGATGCCGGGCATGATCCCGCGGCCGTCGGCCAGCCGAGCGAGGAGGTTTGCCCGCAGCTCGGCCTTGACCGATCGGCTCTGCCAACCGGAGTCGCGAAGCTCACCGAGGGTCGTCGCCCGCTGGTTCACGAGACGTGACTCACGGCGTGGCCGAGCGCGTCGCGGCGCCGATCGATCTCCGCTTCGAGATCGCCGGCCTTCGTCGAGATCCGAGCCGCCAGCTCTGGCATGACGCCCCAGGCGAAGTGCTCGAGCTGACCGGTCCGGGCGTCGCGCGCCGCGAGGACGGCCGGCCCGAGCCGCTGGACGTGGCCCTGTGCGTCGAGCGCTAGCGGCCGAACGTGGTGGGCCGCCACGACCTGACCCGACCCGTCGAGGATCACGACGACGCCGAGATACGACAGCTCGTCGTCGCCCGCGCCGGCCGCGACCTGGAGTCGATCGCGGACCTCCTCGAGCGATCCCGCCCGGATGGTCGCTGCGAAGCCGGCCCCGAGCGAGGCCGCCCGAAGAAGTGCGAGGGCTCCGTCACCAAGCGCATCGAGGTCCACCGGGACGCGCCCGCCATCGACGGCAGCGAGCAGGTCGTCCGCGGTAGCAGCGGCCGATGCCGGCGCGGCGATGACCAGGGGCAGCCGATGTGCGGCCAGGATCTCGATGAGCGCAGCCAGCTCCGCATCGAGGACCCGGCGACGAATCAGCCCGGCGACCCGGGCGGCATCAGGGGCGGACAGGATATTCACCGGCGACTCCGCGCTGGAAGTTGAGGGCGTGGCCCGAGCGTACTCCGTCGGCGCGATGTCCGCCGCGGAGCGCATTTTCCCGGACCGCGACAGACCCTCCGAGCCCGTCGTTCGCCTTGAGCTGTGAACGCCTCGCGTGGCGCCGGCGGAGATGAGCGTCTCGCGTCGCGCCGGCGACTCATATGCGGCCCACTCATGAGAATCGTGCCGAACACGCTCGACCCTATGCTCGGCCGGTCCGCAGGCGAGCGTGGAACGACAAGAGATTGCCCAGGGTCGAGCGTGATCATCGGGAATTTGATGAGCCAGCCGCATATCGGCCGCGGGTCGGCGGCGGCGCCCACGGATCGGCGGCGGCGGCCACGGATCGGCGGCGGCACGGCCAGCTGCGGCACCGTCAGTTGGGTGGTGTCTGTCGTCTTGCCGACAATCTCTTTCGCCCGGGTTGACACTGTCTCCGTCCGCGGCCTAGACTGCCGACCGGCGCGCAGATTGCCCGCCCTGTCACGCTATCAAGGAGGCGGCTCCGAATGACTACGTTCTTCCGGATCCACCGCATGATCGCGCCTCTCTCCGGAGTGGTTGACGGGAGATCTGTGCCCATCTCGAGCTAGCCTGAGGCGGTAGAACCGCCGGAAGCGCGAACCACGAGCCGTGGGCCAGATGGGCCCCCGGCTTTTTTGATGCGTTCCCCCAGGGAACCTTCGAGAGCCGTGAGGCCCTCCTAACGTCGATTGACGTGATGGGCCCGCGGCTCTCTTTCTGTCCAGGCCATCCAAGCAGCAAGCACCAACCAACCAGGAGCCAGACGAGTGACTGCCACTCTGATCCAGCAACCGAATATCACCAGGTCGATCGACGAGACGCGCTCGGCCAGCGACGTCGCCGCCGTTCCCGCCCTCCTCATCGAGGGCGTGACGAAGCGCTTCACGCTGGGTCGCAAGCGCAAGCCCGTCACGGCGATCGCGGACGTGTCATTGCGCCTCGAGCGCGGCGACATCCACGGGATCCTCGGTGCCAACGGCTCCGGCAAGTCGACCCTCATCCGGCTCGTCAGCGGTCTGCTGACGCTGGACGAGGGCCGGGTCGAAGTCTTCGGCCACGACATCGAGCGTGACGAGATGGCCGTCAAGCGGCTGATCAATCGGGTCAGCGTGGACGCGGCGTTCTTCAAGAAGCTCAGCCCGATCGAGAATCTCCTCTTCGCAGCCCGCCTCTACGGCCTGGATGCGTCCAGTGCCAGGCAGGAAGCGACCGCGATCCTCGGCCGGCTCGGCATCGCCGAGAAGCGCGTCGACAGGCCTGTCGAACAGATGAGTCGTGGGATGCAGCAGAAGGTCGCCATCGCGCGAGCCCTCCTGACGAGTCCTTCGCTCCTCCTGCTCGACGAGCCGACGACCGGTCTCGATCCTCGCTCGAAGCTCGACGTCCAGTCCTTCATCGAGGAGCTTCGGGCAACGCACGACGCGACGATCGTCCTGACGACACACGACCTCGACGAAGCCGAACGACTGTGTGGTCGGATCACGATCCTCGACGGCGGCCGAACCGTCGCCGAGGACAGCCCGGCCGGTCTGATCACCGCAGAAGCGGCGAGGACGGCGACCAACGCAACGCTCCACGACGTGTTCATGAAATACACCGGCCGATCCCTCGACGAGGACGTCGAGGAAGACGGCAACGACGAATCCGAATGAAAGGAGGTGAGAGCAATGAACAACCGACCGATCTATCCGCTGGCCCTGTACCTGGCCAATGACGCCCGGGAGCGCGAGATCCGCGCCGCCGAGCGAGCCCGCTGGGTCCCCGTCCAGCCCCGTCACTCGGTTCGCCAGAACGTTGGTCGTTCGATCGTCAGGATCGGCGCCCGGCTGGCCGGCGAGCCATCTCTGGAGCTGGCCCGATTCCGCTGAGGATCGGGTCAGCTCCCAACTCGCAGGAGAACCACCGTG
>DATHGS010000452.1:0-2532 GCA_035490155.1 Candidatus Methylomirabilota bacterium
TTTGTGGCTACCGCCACGCTCGTCGAGCACCCGTCGAATCAGCAGCAGTACCAGGCCGATCCCGGGGGCTCGATCGACGCGGCGAGCATTGCGATCTCTGTGCAGCCGCTAAACGCCTGCCCAGGCGTCCAGATCTCGTACCTCTTCAAAACGGTCTTCGACCACCTTCGATTGACCGATCTCACGAGCCGCCTGTCCGTCGACGTGCCAGGATCCTTCACGTCCTGCTCTATGGAGTTCTGCCAATGGGCGCACTGAGGACAAACGTCTCGCATTCACCGAACGGACGGGGCTGATGTCGAGGACCACCGCACCCTCTCGTCCTCAGCCCGCGGCCGTGGGCGGAAACCGACCGACAGGGACAGCCCCGACTTGCTGGCGTTCAGGCTGAGGCCGGGTCCGATCTTCCCGTCGAAA
This sequence comes from Candidatus Methylomirabilota bacterium, assembly GCA_035490155.1. Classification (GTDB taxonomy): domain Bacteria; phylum Chloroflexota; class Limnocylindria; order Limnocylindrales; family CSP1-4; genus CF-46. The sequence continues at coordinate 418 of DATHGS010000452.1, forward strand.
GAACCGAAGGTAGCCCACGTCGCTCGCGACCTCGGAATCAAGCTATGCATTGGAGCCCCCGACGTTGGGGGGGAACGTCAAGGGGGCTCACGGAACAGAGTACGTCGACGGCCAAGATGGCCCAAACGGGCTGCTCTCGAACGGCAGTCAACGGCCCCGTCGCCGTCGCTCGAGCTGGCCGGCTGGGACCGGGATCGTCGTCGACGCGCGGAGCGGGGTCGTCCGGAGCATGGCCGGTGACGCTTAGCTGCGTGTTATCTGAGGATCGTCGGCAATGAGCTTCGGCCGCAACCAGCGAACCGCGACGGCCATCGCCCGCCGGCCATCCCCGATCTGCTCGTAGGCATTCGAGCGTGCCGGGTCGACGTGATCCGCCACGAGTTGTGCCACGCGCGCGTCAATAGCCCCCTGAGCGTCCGGAGGTGCCGGCCCACAGCCGTCCAACTCGGCCAGCCGGTCGGCGATCACGGCTTCTCGCTCGCTGGCATGCCGTTGACTGTCCCAGGCGCGGAGCCCTGCCGGGAACAAGGCTTGGGCACTGTCGAGGTAGCGGGCTTCGACCTGCTCACGCGCCGTCTGCAGGGCGTGCAATTCGGCGACACGTACGAAGAGGAGGTCCCGGATCGTCGGAACGGACGGCATCGCCCGTTCCTGCGGGCCCTCGTCGGCGGTGAGTGCGAGGGCCAGATACGCGCTCAACACGCCGTGAATGAGGGCCTCGCGGTCGAGAAACTCCTGGGCGATGACGTTAATCCGCAACACGAGCTGGTACCGGAAGACCGTCTCGACGATCGAGCGGTTGATCGTGGCCTCAGCCTCCTCGCGGGGTGACCCGCGGACGTGCTGGGTCGCGTTCGCCTTGGCCGCCTGGGCCAGGCGATCGAGCGGGAATACTGGCCACTCGACCTCGACGAGCGAGCGGGTGTAGGCGGTGAAGGAGTCATGAGCATGGGCCTCCGACAGCCAGCGGAGGACGAGCGCGGTCGGGCTGAGCGAGGCCTCGACCTTGTCCAGGCGGCGGTCGGCCGTCGTCATAGCGGGTCGTCGGCGAAGGGGTCTTGCGACGCCTGCCGGCCCACGCCGATCGCCTGCTCGAGTGTCGCGATCCGGGTCTCAAGCTCGCCGGTCTCGAGGAGCTTCGCGGCGGCGACCGCGGTCGAGATCAGGACCCGCAGACGGGCGACGCCGTTCTCCAGGCCGATCCCGTCAGTCACGACGATCTCAAGGAGCCGCCGGATGCCCGCCACCGAGTCAAGGCCGGGCAGGTCGTAGGCGACCGCGATCGTCCCTTCCTTCTTGCGCCGTAGGCCGCCGATCCGACGCGCCTCGGCCGCTTCCTCGGCCCGTTCCGGGTCGTGGCTGAAGCAGTACGGCCGGTAGTGGAGGGGCGCCATCCGACACGGCTGGCCGTCGGCCTTGGCATACGCACAGCGTCGGCTGATTAGCATCGATTAGCTCTGCTAATGCACGGACATCCCGACGATCCGGCCATCGTGTCGGTCGTCAAGCATCGAGGCGGACCGCCGTGTCGCCGCTGAAGGCCTCCCAGCGGGCGAGGATCACATCGCAGTAGCGGGGATCGAGTTCGAGCCCGAAACAGGTTCGACCGGTCCGTTCGGCGGCGATGAGCGTGCTGCCCGAGCCGAGGAACGGATCGAGGACGATGGCCTCGTCGCGGCTGCTGTTGCGGATCGCCCGCTCCATCAGCCCGAGCGGCTTCATCACCGGGTGCAGCGGCGCCTCGGCCGGCCGGGCGATCTGCCAGACGTCCGATTGGTCGCGGTCGCCACACCAGTGGTGATCGACGCCCTCCCGCCAGCCGTACCAGATCGGCTCGTAGCCACGCTGATAGTCGGCCCGTCCGAGGACGAAGCGGTCCTTGGCCCAGATCACGGTGTCGCTCCAGTGGCCGCCCGCCTCGGCGAGCAGGCGGCTGACGAGCGGCCACTCCTTCGAGCTCATGCAGACATAGAGGGCGCCGTCGACCACCTCGACCAGGAGCCGGCTCCAGGACCGGACGAACGCCGCCCAGGTCTCAGGGTCGAGGGCGTCGTTGGTGATCCGTCGCCTTCGGCTGTCCCGACCCTGGCCGCCGTGGTCGCCGAGGCTGACGTT
>DATHGS010000453.1:0-8906 GCA_035490155.1 Candidatus Methylomirabilota bacterium
CGGCCGCTTGCTTCGCGGGTAGCGACGAGGTGATGTCGGTCCTGCCCGACAAGGTCAGCCACGGCGGCACGTACGCCGGCAATCGCGTCGCGGCGGCGGCCGCGGTCAAGACGCTGACGATCATCAAGGAGACCGACGCGCTCGAGAAGATCCACGCGACCGGTCGCCGCGTCCAGGGCGGCCTGGCCGAGGTCCTCAACGAGAAGGGTCTCGCCCACACCTTCACCGGCCATCCATCGATGTTCGGAATCTTCTTCGCCGAGACCGCCCCGACCGAGTACCGCGACTGGGCGACGTCCGACCACGACCTGTACGACGCCATCGCCATCGGGATGCACGTTCGGGGAGCGATGCCGGAGCCCGACTCGCGCGAGCCGTGGTTCCTGTGCGAGGCCCACGCGAGCGGCGACTACGTCGACCGGATCGTCTCGATCTTCGCCGACTCGCTCGACGCCGCTCTCGAGGCCCGAGCCCGGGGCGCGACCGCCCCGCCACCCAAGGACTGAGGAGACACCGCCATGGTCCTCGACGGGAACGCCGTTCGATCGGTCGACCGAGCCGCCGCATTGCTGCTCGCCCTCGGCGAGTCGGACGGGGAAGCGGGCGTGACCGAGCTCGCCCGCCGGCTCGGCCTCCACAAGTCGACCGCATCGCGGCTGCTCGCGACGCTCCAGAAACGCGGTCTCGTCGAGCAGGACGAGGAGACCGGCAAGTACCGCCTCGGCCTGGTCGTAATCCGGCTGGCCGAGAAGGCCGAGCGAACCCTCGACTTCCGCGGCATCTCCATGCCCGAGCTGGAACGCCTGGCCCGCCTGACCCACGAGACGACCGGTCTCGGGATCCTCGACGGCGACGCGTTCCTGACGGTGGCCCAGGCAGACGGACCGAACCTCATCGCCGTGGGCGACTGGACCGGCCGCTCCACGCCGCTCCACTGCGTCGCGTCAGGCAAGGTCCTGATGGCGGCCCTGGCCGAGCGGGAGGTCCTGCGGATCGTCCGGCGCGGCCTGCTCAGCCATACGGAACGAACGATCACCGAGCTGGAGCCGCTCCTCGAGGAGCTCGCCCGGATCCGCCGGCGCGGCTACGCGACGGCCCTCGGTGAGTACGAGCTGGGGCTCAACGCGGTTGCCGCCCCGGTCCACGATGCGCGTGGCAACGTCGTCGCCGCGGTCCACATCTGGGGGCCGGCTTTCCGGCTGACCCCGCGGCGGATCCCGGAGCTGGCGGCCCAGGCGCGCGAGACGGCGGCTGCCATCTCGCTCCGCCTCGGCGGCCCGGGCCCATCGCCCGCGCCGACGGGAACGAATGGGGTCGCCTCCGGCGTCGTCGCCCTTCCGACCGGAGTTGCCGCCGCGTCCTGAAGCGCATCCGCTTCCGCCGCAACACGCCGGGAGCACCGTTCGTGACCGCCGCGGACCGCTACCATCTGGCCGATGCCCGACCTCACGAAGCCGCCCTGGAACGAGATCGTCGCGTGGTTCCGCACCGACGGCTTCCATATCCTCCTCGTGCTCGTGGTTGCCTTCCTTGCCCAGCGCCTTGGGCGGGTCGCGTTCCACGGGATCGTCAAGGCCCTTCTCGACCGCGAGGCGGCTGAGGGAACTGCCCAGGAGCTGTCGGCCATCGAGGTCCACAAGCGGATCGACACGCTCGACGAGCTCGGCAGCAACGTCATCCGATTCCTCGTCTTCGTCATCGCCGCGCTGATGATCCTGCGCGAGCTCGGGCTCGACATCGGACCGGCGATCGCCGGCCTCGGCGTCGTCGGCATCGCCGTCGGGTTCGGGGCGCAGAGCCTCGTCCGCGACTATCTCAATGGCGCGCTGATCCTCGTCGAGAACCAGTACAGCAAAGGCGACGTCGTCTCGATCGCCGGGGTGACCGGAACGGTCGAAGACTTCAGCCTGCGGCGGACGACCCTGCGCGACCTCGATGGGATCGTCCACACGGTGCCAAACGGCGAGATCAAGGTCGCCTCGAACCGGACCCGGACGTGGGCCAGGATCAACCAGAACGTCATGGTCGCCTTCGGCACCGACATCGACAAGGCGATCGAGGTCGTCGACGGGGTCGGTCGGGAGATGGCCAACGATCCGGTCTGGAAGCGGCGGATCCTCGAACCGCCGCGAGTCGAGCGGGTCGAGTCGATCGACGAGATGGGGATCACCCTCAAGATCCTCGGCTCCGTCCGGGCAGCGGAGCAGTGGGCTGCCTCGGGCGAGTTCCGCAAGCGGTTGCTCGCCGCGTTCGCGGCGAACGGGATCGAGATCCCGCGGCCCCATCGGGTGGTGTTCACCGGCGAGGGCGGAACGGCGATCCTGTCGCCTGATGGCCCGACGGACGAGGAGCTCACCAGCGGGGAGTAGGGCGGCCCGGCGCCCCGGCTCGCAGTTTCTCGGCCTCGTTACGAGGCCCGCGTAGAATGGCCGCGCGAGATATGACGAGGAGATTGCACGCGTGAGCGTCGAGCAGCGCCCGGATCAACGCCCCGAGATCGAAGCCCTCTATGGAGAGGGTCAGGCCTTCCCGCCGGATCCTGTCTTTGCGGCGCAGGCGAATGCCAAGGCGACCCTCTACGAGGAGGCGGATCGCGACGTCGAGGCGTTCTGGGCGCGGATCGCCTCCGAGACGATCAGCTGGTCGAAGCCCTTCGAGACCACCCTCGAGTGGGACCTGCCGTTCGCCAAGTGGTTCGTCGGTGGCGAGCTCAACGTCGCTTACAACTGCGTCGATCGGCATGTCGAGAACGGACTCGGCTCAAAGGTCGCCTACCACTGGATCGGCGAGCCCGGCGACACCCGGACGATCACCTACGACGACCTGCTCCGCGAGGTCCAGAAGACGGCGAATGCGCTCAAGGAACTCGGCATCGAGAAGGGCGACCGGGTCGCGATCTACATGCCGATGATCCCGGAGCTGCCGATCGCGATGCTCGCCTGCGCCAGGCTCGGCGCCCCGCACACGGTGGTGTTCGGCGGGTTCAGCGCGGAGGCGCTGGCGGGCCGGATCAACGACTCCCAGGCGAAGCTCGTCATCACCGCGGACGGCGGCTGGCGACGAGGCAAGCCGGCCGAGTTGAAGCCGGCCGTCGACGAGGCGCTCCTCCAGACGCGCTCGATCGAGCACGTTCTCGTCGCCCGCCGCCTCGGCGACGTCGCCACGAGCTGCACGATGCAGGACGGGCGCGACGTCTGGTGGGACGAGATCGTCGACCGCCAGGCGGCCGACTGCCCGCCGGTCCCGGTCGACAGCGAGCACATGCTCTATCTGCTCTATACCTCGGGTACGACGGCCAAGCCGAAGGGCATCCTCCACACGAGCGCCGGCTACCTCGTCGGGACCTCGTACACCCATCGGATGATCTTCGATCTCAAGCCGGACGACGTGTACTGGTGCGCCGCCGACATCGGGTGGGTGACCGGCCACAGCTACATCGTTTACGGTCCCCTCGCCAACGCGGCGACCGGGATCATGTACGAGGGAACTCCCGATACGCCTGCCTGGGATCGCTGGTGGCAGATCATCGAGGACTACAAGGTCTCGATCCTGTACTGCGCCCCGACCGCGATCCGGGCCTTCATGAAGCAGGGCGAGACCTTCCCGGCGAAGCACGACCTCTCGTCGCTCCGCGTCCTCGGATCGGTTGGCGAGCCGATCAACCCCGAGGCCTGGCTCTGGTATCACGAGCACATCGGCGGCGGCCGAGCGCCGATCGTCGACACCTGGTGGCAGACCGAGACGGGGATGATCCTCATCACGCCGCTGCCGGGCGTCACGACGACGAAGCCCGGTTCGGCGACGTTTCCGTTCCCGGGCGTCGATGCCGACGTCGTCGACAGCTCCGGGACCAGCGTTCCGCCGGGCGGCGGCGGCTACCTCGTCCTGAAGCGGCCCTGGCCGGCGATGCTCCGGGGCATCTACGGCGATCCGCAGCGGTATAAGGAGACGTACTGGAGCCGCTTCCCGGGGATGTATTTCGCAGGGGACGGGGCGAAGCGCGACTCCGACGGTTACCTGTGGCTGCTCGGCCGGGTCGACGACGTGATGAACATCTCCGGCCACCGGATCTCGACGATCGAGGTCGAGTCGGCGCTAGTCTCGCACCCGGCCGTCGCGGAGGCCGCCGTCGTCGGCAAGAACGATCCGATCACCGGCCAGGCGATCTTCGCCTTCGTCATCCTTCGAGCCGGCAGGGACGGGTCGGAGGCGCTCGGGCACGAGCTCCGCGACCACGTCGCTAAGGTCATCGGCCCGATCGCCAAGCCGAAGTTCCTTCTCTTCACGCCCGACCTCCCGAAGACACGTTCGGGCAAGATCATGCGGCGCCTCCTGCGTGACATCGCCGAGGGTCGAGCCCTCGGCGACACGACGACGCTCGCCGATGCGACCGTGGTCGAGACCATCCGCGACAACTCCGGCACGGCCGAGGAGTAGGCCGCGTGCCATTCAACTTCCTCCGGCGCAAGAAGGCCATCACGCCCGAATCGACGGCCAGGGCGGCCGCCGGCGCGTCCGCGGGGCTGGCGTCTGCCTCCACCGCGCGGACAGGGATCTCGTTCGACGGGGTGACCGAGGAGTGGCGACTCCTCGGCCGGATGTCGGTCGAAGGCCGTCTCTCGGACGCGCTGAACAGGCGCGAGGCCATCGCGATCAACGACGTCAGGTGGGCGCCAATCGACGGCTCGGCGCCATTCGTCGACGTGCCCGGGCTGAAGAGCATCGACCCGTACGACCTGATCCTCGTCCTGGCCGGCGAGGGCTCGCTGCCCGAGCTGAGTGATGCCGAGCGGGCGGCCCACAAGGTCCACAAGGTGGCCTACGACGTCGCGCTCGAGGCCCCGCCATTCCGGATCGTCGGGACGGTCTACCTCAACCCCGGCATGGAGCCGAACCGATTGCTGGACCGCGCGACCGAAATGTTCGTCGCCGTCGTGGATGCGGTGGCGATGTACGAGGAGCAGCGGGTCGGGGACCCAGAGGTCGATACGATCCTCGTCAACCGGTTCTACCTGCGGGGTGTCGAGCAGGTCGACAAGCGAACCGGCCAGCGGGCCCAGAAGCTACCAGGCGCGCCTCTAGGCGGCGTCTCCTGGCAAGACCGGTCTTAACACCGGCCAAGGCCGCAGGGACGTCAGAACTGCAATTCAGCTCCAGGTCGCCGGCAGGGGCGGTTCAGGCGAAGGCGGCTGGGAGCACGTGAGCGAGCGCACCCTGACGTGCGTGAGCGAGCGCGCGGACCAGCCAACGCACGCATGGACCACCAATGCGGCGACCGTCAGGCGCGGGCTGCGTCCTTCGCTCGGGCGCCGAACAGCCGGAAGGCAGGCTTCGCAGCGATGATCGGTGCCTGCGGGGTCTGGACGAGCTGTTCGGCGAGTGCGTCGAAGTCCGCGGTGATCCGTTCCTTTGGATACATCTCGATGACCGTCCGGCCCTCGTTCGCCGCGCGGACGAATAGCAGGCCGCCCGACCGGATGAGGGCGAGTGCCGGCATCCCGACCGTCCGCTCCATGTCCGCGACCGAAACGCCGCTGTTGGCACGATTGACGACGAGCGCCAACCGGTCGGCGATCCCGAGCTCGGTGGCAAGGTCGCGCAGCTGGACCGCCGAGCGGAGGGCCGGCACGTCCGGCGTGACCGGGACGAGGATCCTGTCGGCCAGGCCGAAGATCGCCTGGTTCAGGGCACCGTACGAGGGGTGAAGGTCGATGACGATGAAGTCGAAGCCGCGTCGCGAGAGGGCGATCGCCTCGGCCACGCGGCCGGCTTCGAGGATCTCGGTGTCGAGCGGCGATGCGGTCAGGGCGACGACCGACATGCCCGACTGATGGGTCGACGCCAGCTCGAGCAGCGTCTCGGCGGGTCCGCCTTCGGCCTGGTCGCGCCAGCTGTCGGCGACGGTCCGGACCTGTTCGATGCCGAGGGACGTCGTGACGTGGCCGGTGACCGTGTCGGCGTCGATGAGCAGGACGCGCTGACCGCGGTTCAGCTGGAGCGTCGCCGCGAGGCTCACCGCGACGGTCGTCTTGCCGACGCCGCCCTTCGGGTTGAAGACCGCGATCACGGTGGCGTGGTGCTGCCAGTCGCCGATCTCGACCCCCTCTTCGGACTGGATGATCGGACCGGAGCCGTTATCGATCGTCATGGACCGGATGCACATCGCCTCGACGCGCCAGCGGAGCGATTCTACGGAATACGGGCGGGTGAAGAACTCGTCGCCGAGCGACGCGCGTGACGTTCCGGCCGACAGTCGATCGAGCGATCGTGGGGAGAGGACCATGAGGGCCGGGATCTCGCGGCCGCCGTCGCGGAGGAGCGCGTAGTACTCGAGCGACGTGTCGAAGTCGCTCTCGCCGTCGAGGATGGCAAGGGCGACATCGCGCCGCGATGCCAGGACAGCCTCAAGTTCGTCGGGTCGTCCGACCGGAAGGGTCTCGAAGCCGGCCGCCCGCAACTCGGCGGTGACCGGTGCCTGCTCATCGCTCGGGAGGGCGACAACGATCGCCGGTCGGGCCACGAAATTACTCCTGACTGGTTGCCGGCGACCCGGCGGTTGGACTGGGGTGGTTCGACCTAGTGATCCGACTCGGGGTCGTGGGCAGTCACGTTCAGGACTCCGTTGGCCGTGCTCGTGATTCGCGCCTGGAAGCTGGGGAGGCTCGGGATCGCATCACGAAGGACGACGTCGGCCGAGTGATTGACGGCGAACATGAACTCGCCGTCGGGGCCTGAGGACACGCCGACCGACTGAACGCCGGAGACCCGTCCGAGGTGGCGCTTGAAGCTGGCGATGCTGGCGACGCTCACGAGACCGACGACGACGACCTGGGTCGATGTCGCCTCGCTCGAATGAGCCTTGGCGGTCTTGCCCGGGACGAGACCGGCGAGTCGTGCGGCGAGGTCGTCGTCGCCGATCTCGGTGATCTCATCGCTGTCGCGATCGATTGATGTCGCGGCCTCGGCCTCGGCCGCGCCGAGGTCGGGTGTCGACGAGTCGTTCTCGTCCCACGAACCGGGCATGCCCATGGTGAGCTCTGCGACGGCCTCGGCGCGATCGGCGGCGTCGGTCGCGACCTCGGCGCTCGCGGCGGCCTCAGCGGCTGCCTGGACGGCGGCGAAGGCTGCCTCCCGGTCGATCTCGAAGCCATCCGGCACGGTTACGCCATCGAAGCCCTCGGTGAGGGTGGTCGTCTCGCCATCGTCGGCGGCGGCGCCCTCGGCTTCACCGGCCGACGTCTCGGCCGTCGTTTCGTCGACGGCGGCTTCGTCGACGGCGGCTTCGTCGGTGGAGACTTCCGGGGCTGCGGCCCGGGCCGTTGCAAACTCTTCGGCGATCGTGGCTGCAGCAAACTCGGCGACCGTATCGAAGGGCGGCGGCTCCGGCAGCCGCTCGGCCATCGTCGCGATGCGGGTCGGGTCATCCTCGGCCAGGAGACGCTCGAAGAACTGGGCCATCTCCGTCTCGAACTCGGAGACGCGGCCCTGGACGATCTCGACTTCGCGCTCGATCTGCGCGGCATGCATCGAGATCTCGGATTCGAGGTTCGACTTGCGGGCGGAGATTCGGCCTTCGGTCTCCTCGCGGATCCGGGCGATCTCGACCTTCGACCATTCGCGGACCGCGGCGACATCGTCATCGGCCCTGCGTCGGAGGTCGGTAGTCTCGGTCGTCAGCCGGGCGTGAATGCCCTCGATGTGACTCTTGGCATCGGCCTGGAACTGATCAAGGGTGCGGGTTCGAGCCTCTTCGGCGGCGACCTGCATCGCCTTGGAGAGGTCTTCCATGAACTTGGTCGGGCGGCGGGCAGAAGGCGCGGCGGACGCGCTCAGTTCGGTCGCGTCGGAGGACGTGACTTCGGAGGGGTCGACTTCGACATCGCGATCGCCGATCGTCGTCGAGTCGTATCCGCCATCAACGTTGTCGGCCTGCGCGGTCTCGTCCGCCTGGGCGGTTTCGTCGACTTGCGTGGCGCCATCCATGTTGGTCTGTTCGTCGTTCGACCGCTCAGTGCTCCACGGAAGTCGGAATCCTGGGCGTGCGTCTGTCTGAGCCATCGGTCAGGTTGCCTCTCGTTGAAGGGATCGGAGTTCCAGGGCGTGGGCGCATTCTGGTCGCGCGGAGAGGTCCGGTGGAGTCCGCTAGAGGTACCGGTGGCGCAAACCAGTGGTACCGCAGTGTGACCCGGACCAGCCGCGCGGTGACAGCCCACACCGGCGGGCATACCTGGGGCCCGCGCGCCCGGCGTGCACGCTGAGGGGCTCGGCCGGCGCTGGACGCGGAGGCGGGTACGATAGCCGTGTGAGCACGACTCGGGGTCTCCGAACCCAGCCGCCCGACGATCTCCTGCGCTCGGACGCCCCGGTGGTTGTCGACACCCTCGGCCGGCCGCTGCACGACCTGCGCATCTCTGTCACAGATCGCTGCAACTTCCGCTGCACCTACTGCATGCCGAAGGAGATCTTCGGGCCGGACTTCGCGTTCCTGCCGCGTGACCAGGTCCTCAGCTTCGAGGAGATCGAGCGAGTCGCTCGCACGTTCGTCGAGCTTGGCGTGGAAAAGCTGCGAATCACCGGTGGCGAGCCACTCGTCCGGCGCGACCTCACCGTGCTGATCGGGATGCTCGCCGCGCTCCGCCGGCCCGACGGTCAGCCCCTCGACCTGACGCTGACCACGAATGGCTCTGGCCTGCGCCGATTGGCGGGTCCGCTTCGCGATGCCGGCCTGCAACGGGTCACGGTCAGCCTCGACTCGCTCGACGACGCCATCTTCGCTGCGATGAACGGCGTCGAGTTCCCGGTCGCCAAGGTCCTCGACGGGATCGCCGCGGCGGCCGAGGCGGGTCTCGCTCCGATCAAGATCAACATGGTCGTCCGTCGCGGGATCAATGAGGCGAGCATCGTGC
>DATHGS010000454.1:0-8019 GCA_035490155.1 Candidatus Methylomirabilota bacterium
CGTGCCCGGTCATCGTTGCGACCAGGAGCCGGTCCATCGCTCGCTCGGCGGCCTCGAGAAGGTCGGCCGTCTCGGTGGCATCGAACCCGCGCCGGCGGGCCGCGACCGCGAGCTCATGATGAAACGGCAGGCGGAAGCGGAGGAACCCCTCGACGGTCTGGCTGAGCGAGAGGCCGAGCGACGCGGCAACCCTGCCGTATTCAGCGGCGCTGACCGCGGCCTCCTCCAGGTGGTGGCTCGCCGATTCGGGCTCGGGCGCATCGAGGTGCTGGAGCAGCCCGGCGGCGAGGAGCTGGCCACGCTCGCGAAAGAGCCTGCGCTGGTCGTCGGTCAGGGCGAGAACCCAGGGCAGCTCAGGAACTGCCTCGCGACTCGCGCGTCGATACGTCCGGGCGATCCGGGTCGGGGTGAATCCCGCGCTCCCGAGGGTCGGCCGACGCGAGCGGTCGGCGGGCAGCAGGCGCTCGAGCGCGCTCCGCGAGAAGCGGCGATGCCCGCCTGGCGTCGTGAACACTCGCAGCCGGCCGGCGTCGCTCCAGCGGCGCAGGGTCGCCGGGGATACTCCGAGCACTCGGCTTGCCTCGGAAAGGCCCAGCCAGTCCGGATCGCGGATCGTCGAGGGGCTCAAAACCTACCCAAATCTACCAGAACGTGGGCGACTCGCTCACTCTACCAAACTTCGTGAGCCGTCGTCTAAGCCGTCGTCTCTGCCGCTCATGGCCAATCCTCCCCGGCCCCCTGGACGAGGACCGCCCCGACGGTGGCGTTCGTCGTGTCGTCGATGAGGATCGCCGAGCCGGTGGCGCGGTTCGACCGGTACCGATCGGCAAAGATCGGCTCGGCTAGCGTCAGCCGAATCCGTCCGATCTCATTGGCCGCAAGCCACGGCGCCGCAATGTCGCGCTCGAGCGTGTTGATGTCGAGCCGCGCGACGACCTCGGTCGCCACCGCCAGGACCGTCCGGCTCGTGTGAGCGAGCCGGTAGCGCCGGCCGATCGTGAGTGGGACATCGCCGAGCCAGCAGACGAGGGCGTCGAGCTCGCGGGTCGCCGCCGGCGGGTCGTCGACGCCGGCGAGTACCCCGCCCCGCCCGAGATCGACGTCGTCGGTCAGGCGCACGGCGACCGACAGCGGAGCAACGGCCTCGTCGAGGGGACCGTCGTACGTGTCGATCGAGGCGACCCGCGTGGTGATCCCCGATGGGAGCGCGACCACCGCGTCGCCCGGTCGCAGGCGGCCGCCCATGATCCGGCCGGCGTAGGCCCGATAGTCGGAATCGTCGCCGGTTGCAGCCCGGATGACCCACTGGATCGGCAGGCGGAGCGCTCCCCCACCTTCCACGCTGTCGAGTCCGACGGTCTCGAGGTGCTCGAGGAGCGGCGATCCATCGAACCACGGCATCGCCGACGATCGGTCGACGACGTTGTCACCGTGGAGCGCCGAGACCGGGATGGCCGTGACATCGGTCACCCCGAGTCGGCCGGCGAAGCCGTCGATCTCCTCGACGATCGATCGGAAGACGGTCTCGTCGAAGCCGACGAGATCCATCTTGTTGACCGCGACGACCAGCCGCGGCACCGCGAGAAGAGCGGCGATCACGATGTGCCGGCGGGTCTGCTCGAGGACACCGGTCCTGGCGTCGACGAGGATCACGGTAAGGTCCGCCGTCGAAGAGCCGGTGACCATGTTGCGCGTGTACTGGAGGTGGCCCGGCGTATCGGCGACGATGAACTTGCGGCGCGGCGTCGCGAAATAGCGGTAGGCGACGTCGATCGTGATCCCCTGCTCGCGCTCGGCGCGGAGGCCGTCGGTCAGGAGGGCGAGATCGAGACCGTCGCCGCCGCGCCGGCGGGTCGCGTGCTCCAGGGCGACGAGCTGGTCTTCGAAGATTCCCTTGGTGTCGTGCAGCAGTCGACCGATCAGCGTGCTCTTGCCATCGTCGACCGAGCCGGCCGTCGAGAAGCGCAGGAGATCGGACGCGGGGTACGACCGATGCGCGGAGCGGAGCGGCGCGAGCACCACCATCAGAAGTAGCCCTCGCGCTTGCGGTCCTCCATCGCCGCCTCCGAGAAGGCGTCGTCGGCGCGCGTCGCGCCACGCTCGGTGATCCGCGCCGCCGCCACCTCGGCGATGACCGCGTCGATCGTGGCCGCGTCCGATGCGACCGCGCCCGTGCAGCTCATGTCGCCGACGGTCCGATAGCGGACGACCCGGATCGAGACCTCCTCGCCGTCGCGCGGGTGGACGACGTCCGAGACGGCGAGCCACATCCCGTCGCGGCGAACGACCGTTCGCTCGTGGGCGTAGTAGATCGAGGGCACCTCGAGAACCTCGGCGGCGATGTACTGCCAGACGTCGAGCTCCGTCCAGTTGCTGATCGGAAAGACCCGCATGTGCTCGCCCTTGCGGATCCGCCCGTTGTAGAGGCTCCACAGCTCGGGTCGCTGGTTGCGCGGATCCCAGCCACCGAGCGCGTCGCGATGGCTGAAGATCCGCTCCTTCGCGCGGGCCTTCTCCTCGTCCCGGCGACCGCCGCCGAACAGCGCATCGAAGCCGCGCTCCGCGATGACGTCGAGCAAGGTGACGGTCTGGAGACGGTTGCGCGACGGATCGTGGCCGGGCTCCTCCTCCACCCGGCCGGCATCGATCGAGGCCTGGACCGAGGCGACGACGAGCCGCTCGCCGAGCTCGGCGACCCGTCGGTCGCGGAATTCGAGGGCCTCGGGGAAGTTGTGCCCCGTGTCGATGTGGACGATCGGGAACGGGAGGCGGCCGGGCCGAAAAGCCTTCTCGGCCAGGCGCAGGAGGACGATCGAATCCTTGCCACCGCTGAACAGCAGCGCGGGCCGTTCGAAGACCGCCGCCGCCTCGCGGAAGATGTGGATCGCCTCGGATTCGAGCTCGGCCAGGTGCGAGAGGCCGTGACGTCCGGCCGTCGATGGCGTGGTCATCGTGCGACCGCCCCGACGGCGTCGACGGTCCGGGCAGGAATGGCGGGGGGCTCGCCGCGGGCGGCTTCGGCCAGGTCAGAATCGGGTTCGGGCGCCGCGGCGTGAGCCGTGATGGCCGCCCCGATACCGACCACGTCGCCGACGACAAGCATCGTCGGCCGGCGGGTTCGACCGGCGCCACGCCGACGTAGCGTTTCCAGGTCGAGCCAGAGCACGGTCTGGCCGGGCAGGGTCGCGTCGACGAGGACCGCGGCAGGCGTTGACGGATCACGACCGGCGACGATCAACCGGTCGGCGACGGTTGCCGCGCTTCGTCCGGCCATGAAGACGACGACCGTATCGATGGCTGCGATCGCGGCCCAATCGACGGGGCGACCACCCGCCCCCGGATCGGTTTCACCGGTCACGAACGCGACGCTTCTGGCGACCCCGCGATGCGTCACGGGGATGGCGGCGGCCGCTGGTCCGGCGAAGCCGGCCGACACGCCCGGCACGATCTCGAAGTCGATCCCGGCGGCACGCAGCGCGAGTGCCTCCTCCCCACCACGCCCGAAGACAAACGGATCGCCGCCCTTGAGGCGCACGACGTTCGCCCCATCGCGGGCGAGCCGGATCAGGAGCTCATGGATCTCCTCCTGCGGCGTCGAGATGCCACCTCCGGCCTTGCCGACGGCGACGAGCCGGACGCCCGGCGGGATCGTTTCGAGCAGGGCGGAAGCGATCAACCGATCGTGGACGACGACATCTGCCGCGTCGAGGAGCCGACGCGCCCGCAGCGTCAGCAGCTCCGGATCGCCGGGGCCGGCGCCGACGAGATGAACGATCCCGCTCATTGCTCGCCCTCCCAGCTCGACACGACGCGTTCGAGCTCGGCCTGTGCCCCGGACCGATCCCCGTCGCGGATCAGGCCGAGCGCCGGGCCGTCAACAAGCGAGTACCAGAGCCGGCGCCGACCCGCGAACGATCTGCCGGTCGCCGCGATGCGCCGGCGTAGCGTGGCCAGGATCGTCAGCAACTCGCCGTGCTCCGGCCCGATCAGCTCCCCGATGCGGTCGCGGATACGGACGGCGAGGGCCGGAGCGATCCCCGCCGTCGCGACCGAGATCGTGAGGTCGCCGCGCCGGAGGATCGCGGGGGCGCTCCAGTCGCAAAACGGGATGTCATCGACCGTGTTGACGAGGACGCGGCGGTCACGAGCGGCCGTCGCGATGCGGTGGTCGAGATCGCGATCGCCGGTCGCGACGATCGCGAGGAGCGCCCCGTCGAGGATCGCCGGATCGAACGGACCGGACTGCAGCTCGATCCCGCCGACACCCTCGAGGGCGGCCGTCTCACGATGGTGGTCGGCCCAGACGACGACCTCCGCCCCGAGGCCCGCGAGCGAGCCCGCCTTGTCGGCGGATTCGCGACCACCGCCGGCGATCACCGCCCGGCGTCCGCGGACGTCGAGCATGATCGGGAAGGCAAAGGGCGCGGGGGCGGGCGGAACGGCGGCAGCGGAAACTGCGCCGTCGGCCGCGACCCGCGCGACCACGACGCCCGCCTCGCCGCTGCCGGTGGCGATCACGCGGGGCCTCCCGGCTGCGTCTCGGTGTCGAACGGTCCCGCCACGCCGGTCCCGACGGTGTTCCGGACCATCCGCCCCGAACGCGGGTCGAAGTGGATCCCGCACTCGCGCTCCTCGGGTCGCTCCCACCACCAGCGCCCGGCGCGCTCATCCTCGCCCGGCTCGACGGCCCGGGTGCACGGCGCGCAGCCGATCGATGGGTAGCCCTTGTCGTGGAGCGCGTTGTACGGCAGGTCGTGCTCGCGGATGTACGCCCAGACCCGGTCGCTGGTCCAGTCGGCGAGCGGGGCGATCTTCCAGATTCCGCCGTGGGCCGGATCGCGGGCGATCTTCGCGGTCTCGAAGCGCGTGGCGATCTGGTCGCGCCGGAGCCCGGTCACCCAGCCGTCGAGCGTCGCCAGCGCTCGTCCGAGGGGCTCGACCTTGCGGACGTGGCAGCACGAGGTCCGGTTCTCGGTCGACTCGTAGAACAGGTTCAGGCCCTTCGAGCGGACCATCGCCTCGACGTGCTCGGCGTTCGGGAAGAAGACCTCGACATCGATCCCGTAGCGGCGGCGGACCTGGTCGATCAAGTCGTACGTCTCCTGCGGCAGGCGCCCCGTGTCGAGGGTGAAGACACGGGGCCGCGGCTCCAACGACGCAAGCAGGTCGATGAGGACGACGTCCTCGGCACCGAACGACGAGGCGATCGCCAGTCGGTCGCGCCCGAGCGCCTCAAGGGCAAGGGCGAGCACGTCCCGCGCCTCGAGCGATTCGGCGACAGCCGGGTTGACGACGATCTCAGGCGACATCGACGAGTCCCCGGCGCGCCCGGATCGACCGCTCGACTGTGCTGAACACGACGACGTCCACGACGATCCCGATGACGAGGATGACGATCATCATCGCGATCAGTCCGGGAGCGTCGGAGAACTCACGAGAGAACTGGAGCTGCGCCCCGACCGAGGTCTGGCCCGGGATGAGGACAAGCAGCTCACCTGCCATCAGGCTCCGCCAGGCGAATGCCCAGCCCTGCTTCAACCCCGCGACCGAGGCCGGCAGGGCCGCCGGCAGGATCACGTGGCGGTACTTGGCCAACCCCTGCGCGCCGAGGACGCGGCCCGCGCGCAGCAGCAGCGGCGGTACGTGGTCAACCCCGGAGATGAGCCCGTTCGCGATCGATGGGGCCGCACCGAGGACGACGACGAAGAGGATCGCCGTCTCGCTCAGCTGGAACAGCAGGATCGCCAGCGGGAACCAGGCGATCGAGGGCATGGTCTGGAGGCCGGTGATCAGCGAGCCGACCGCTGCCCGGAGCGTCTTCGATCGCACGACGAGGACGCCGATGATGCCGCCGACGAGCACCGCCAGGGCGTAGCCGATGGCCGCGCGCCGCAAGGTCACCGAGACCGCCGCGACGAGATCGCCTGCAGCGAATTCCCGCCACAGCTCACCGAACACCGTCGATGGCGATGGCAGCAGCCATGGTGGCTTCCAGCCGCTCAGGACGACGAGCTCCCAGGCCCCGAGGGCGATTGCCAGGGCGACCAGCTTCGGCCAGGCGGCATCGACGATCCGACGGACGCGCGGCGTCCGACGGAGGCTTGGAATCTCCAGCGTGTCGAGACCGGCCAGCTGCGTCCCGAGCTGGTCGACGGTGCCGGCCTCGGCAAGCGGCCTAAGTGGTCGCATGCCGACGAACCTGTTCACTGAGCTGCTGGCCGATCGTGATCGCGAGCGCGGAGACCTCGGGCGACTCGATCCGTCGCTCGCCGCCGATCACCACGGGGAACTCGGCGACCGCCCGACCCGGGCGGCTCGACAGCAGAACGACGCGCTGGCCGAGCCGGACCGCCTCGCGGACGTTGTGGGTGACGAACAGGATCGTCAGCCCGGCATCGCGCCAGATCCGCTCGAGCTCCTCGTGAAGGAGGTCGCGGGTGATCGCGTCGAGCGCGCCGAACGGCTCGTCAAGCAGGAGGATTCGAGCCTCCTGGGCGAGGGCACGGGCCAGCGCGACGCGCTGGCGCATGCCGCCAGACAGCTCGTGCGGCCGCTTCCCCGCAAAGCCCGAGAGGTGGACGAGATCGAGGAGGTCGGCCACGGTCTCGCGGCGCTGCCGGCTCGGGACCCCGCGGAGGCGGAGGGCGAGCTCGACATTCTCGGCGGTCGTCAGCCACGGGAAGAGGGCCGCCTCCTGGAAGATGAGAGTCGGTCGGCCGCCGTCGATCTCGACGAGTCCGCTCGTCGGGGCGTCCAGGCCGGCGACGATGTTGAGGAGCGTGCTCTTGCCGCAGCCCGAGGCACCGACGAGGCAGACGAAGCTGCCGACATCGACGGTCAGGTCGAGGCCATCGAGCGCGACGACGGCATCGGCACCGCGCCCGAAGACCTTGGTGACACCTTCTAGCCGAATGGCCGGTGCCGTTGTCGGCGCCGACGACACCGCCCGGTCCCGGTCGGCGATGACCGCGCTCACAGGCCGCCCACTGGTGGCTTGCCAGCGGCCTGGAGCAGCTCGTTGAGCAGCGTCAGGTCGTAGATACCGGTCAGGTCGATCGGATCGAGAAGGCCGATCTTGGTGGCGTGGTCGGCCGAGCCCTTCAGCGAGGGCGCGATCGGGTCGACCGTGAACGTCAGGTTCGGCCAGGCGGCCAAAATGACCTTGTCGGCGATCGTCTTGCTGGTGATCTTCTTGATCCCCTGGTTGGTCAGGGCCTGCGCCCGGGCAGGATCGCTGTTGACCAGGTCGTTGGCCTCGATCTCGCCAGCAAGGAGCGCCCGAATGATGTCCGGATGCGCCTGGAGGTAGTCGGTCCGGACGATGAGGTGGGTCGTGACGTACTGACCGCCGGGCCACAGGGTCTTCTCGTCGACGAGGACCTTGCCGCCGCCTTCCTGGACGAGTCGCGTCGCCCACGGCTCTGGCACCCACGCCCCGTCGATCTGGCCGCTCTTGAACGCATCGAGTGTCTGGGCGTTGTCCTGGGGCAGGATCGAGACGTCGCCGCCACCCTCCTTGGTGGTGACGAGGCCGTTGTCGGCCAGCCACGTCCTGAGCGCAACGTCCTGGGTGTTGCCGAGCTGCGGCGACGCGAGCTTCTTGCCACGCAGACCGGCGGCGGAGGTGACCTCCGGCTTGACGACGAGGTACGCACCGCCGGACGTCGCGCCGGCGATGATCCGGATCGCAGCGCCCTTCGACCTGGCGAAGGCGTTGATCGCCGGGTTGGGGCCGATGAACGTCGCGTCGATCGCGCCGTTCAGGAGCGCCTCGGAGGCGGCTGGGCCGGCGTTGAAGGACGAGACCGTGAACGTCACGTCGGGCCCGAGCGCCTTCTGGAAGATGCCGCTCTCGACGCCAACGATCGCGGTCGCGTGGGTGATGTTCGGGAAGTAGCCGAGCTTGAGCGTGCCCTGCGGAGCCGCGATCGAAGGTTCCGCGCCGGATCCGGCCGGGCCGCCCGGATCCGCCGGGGATGGCGCAACGGTCCCGGTGCCGGCCTGTGCCGAGCAGGCAGA
>DATHGS010000455.1:0-4619 GCA_035490155.1 Candidatus Methylomirabilota bacterium
GCCTCGCCCCACTACGTCTCGGTGGCCGATGGGGCGACGCTCGCGGAGCTGGAGCTAGTGCCCCACGCGGGGCCGGCGCTCCTGTCGCTCGCGGTCCGCTTCGGAGCGACCCGGCTGATCGACAATGAGCCACTCGGGTGATCCGCTCGGCGGGAACCGCTGGGGAAGCGGCGGTGTAGGTGGCATGTCGAACGCACACCGTGCCCGAGGAGCTGCCGTGAACACAACAGCCCGTTCTTCGATCATCGGAAGCCTCCTCGCGGTTGCCGCCGTCGTCGTTATGGCCGGCGGCGTCCTCGCCAAGGGGCCCGACGCGGCCGGTTCGGTGACGCTCGCCCAGCCGATCCCGCGTGACGCCGCTCCCGGCTCCACGATCTCGGTCACCTTCACGGCAACGGTTGACACCGCGACCGGCCCATCGCCCGTCTACGGTTCCCCGATGTTCGTCCGGTTGATCGCTCCCGACGGGACGGCAAGCGAGGGCGACGGTAGGGAGCAGGTCCAGGGCTCGGGGACCTACACCGCTGACGTGGTCGTGCCGGCGGGCGGGATCAATTCGGCCGAATTCGGCATGCGCGGCGAGTCGATCGACGCGAACGGGAACTCTGCCCGCTCCGACGAGCTGTTCGAGGTCCACGGCTGGATGTTCACCACGACGGGTGTCGTCGCGGGGAGCGCGGCCGTTGGCGGCTCGTCGGGCGTCGCGGGGATCGACGTTCGGCTTGCGATCCTCGTCGGGCTTGTCGCGATCGCGGCGGTCGGGTTCGTGATCGGCCTTCGCCGAGGGCTGCGCCGGCGGCGCCTCGTCACGTCGGCCTGACGCCGAGCAGCGCCTGGGCCGCGACCCGCAGCGCGGAGCGATCCGGATCGCCATTCAGGGTAATCATCGCTAGCCGCATCCGGGTCGGCGGCCCTAGCGTCCGCGACATGGACGTCGAAGGCTCCTATACCGGGCGACAGGCCATCGCGGCGGTCGTCATCGGGCTCATCCTGCTCGTGCTCGCCGTGGCGTTCTTCGGCGGCGGGCAGAGCTCGACGATCCTCTCGACTGTCGGTTCTGCGGTCGGCGGGGAACCGCAGACCGGCGGCCAAGGGGACCCCGCGGCCGGTTCGGCGACAGGGGGGTCGGGCAATAGCGGCGTCGACGACGGGGGACAGGTCGCCGACGCCGCCGCCCGGCCGCCGGAGCTCCTCATCATTCGGACCGGCCAGCTCGAGATCGTCGTCGCGGATCTCCACGCGGCGGTCGCAGCCGCAGACGAGCGTGTCACGGCGGTCGGCGGCTATGTCGGATCGTCGGACGAGACGGCGTCGGGGTCGGAGTCAAAGGCCTCGGTCGTCTACCGAATCCCGGCTGATCGCTGGGACGACGCCCTCGGGGCAGTCCGCGGCCTCGCCAGCCAGACGCTCCACGCCCAGGTCCAGACCGAGGCGGTGACGAACCAGGTCGTCGATCTCGGCGCTCGCATCATCAACCTGCGGGCGAGCGAGGCCGCGCTCCAGGCCATCATGGCTCAGGCGGTGAAGATCAGCGAGGTCCTCGACGTCCAGGCGAAGCTGACCGACGTCCGAGGGCAGATCGAGCAGCTCGTGGCCGAAAAGCAGCAGCTCGAACAACGGGCCGCCTTCGGGACGCTCACGGTCGTGTTCAGCCTGCCGGTCACGCCAAAGGCCGAGGCGGTTCGCCTTGGCTGGGATCCGGCCACCGACGTCGATCGCGCAACCGGGGCCCTGCTGGGGATCGGCCAGGCGGCGGCGACCGTGGGGATCTGGTTCGGGATCGTTGGGCTGCCGATGCTCGTGGTCCTCGCGATCCTCGCCGTGATCGCGTGGCGGCTGCGACGGACGATCACCGACCGCCGCGCCGTTCAGCCTGGCGCCTCCTGAGGGTCCCTGCCTCCGGCCCGATCGCGCGCCGCAGCGCTGCGGATCAGGCCCCGACCAAGCCCCCGATGTGGCGAACGCGATGTGCCGAATTCGAACGCCACCGGAACGACTTCCTCCGCTCGCGCCAATCGGCGATCGTTGCATCCAAGCGGAACGACCGGACCGACTCGGTTGACCCGAGGCACTGCGGTCTCGATCGCCGTCCCGTCACCTCCTCCTCGGCGAACAAACCAGGCGTTTCTCACGATCGTTCCGCATGCGCGGAACTATCTCGATTCGGGCCCTGACCGAAGGGCCTTGCCGCGGCCGTTCGAGATCGGATCATTTTCGTGGTGGCGGCAGCAGGTTCAGCGGCAGCGGCAGCAGGCCGGGACCTCACGCGGGACAGGGCGTGGCAACCTCGAGGATCCGTCCGATGTCGAGGTGGTCCGCCACGAGGGCCTTGATCAGCTCGATCTTCTCGCGGTCGGCCGGGTGCGTCTTGACGAGCAGGTCGTGGACTTCGGAGGCGACGACGTACGTATCCTCCGGGACGAGTGTCGCGAAGAGGTCGGCCTCGCGGATGGCAGCCAGGACGGACGGTCTCGGCCGATAACCACCCGTCAGGACGAGCCCGATCGCCGCGCCCTCGTGGCCGTCGATCGAGGCGGTCCGCTCGTTCGACGCCGCCGCTGCGATCGACGCGATCCGGGCGGCTTCGCGGGAGTTCGCCTGGCGAAGGCGGTGGGCGAAATGGGCCGTCGTCAGGGTCAGGATCACGTCCTCGCGATCGCCGGGAACGATGACGAGCGTGCCCGGCCCGACACGCTCGAGCATGTGTCCCGCTTCCATCGCCCCGATCGCCACGCCGTCGATGACCCGGTCGAGATCGGGCCCCGGGTGGATCGTCTCGCCGCCGACGCCTTCGAGGATCATCCCGAGGGTCGGATTCGAGAGAATCGGTCGGACCGGCAGGATGCCGAGCAGCGGGATGCCGTGAAGCGCGAGCCCACGCTCGAGGACGGCCCCGATCCCGGGCTGGGCATCGAGGTCGACCTTGTTCACGATCGCCCCGGCGATCGGGACGCCCTGCTTTGCGAAGAGGGCCGCGTTGAGGACGATCTCGTCGATCGGTCGGCCGACACCGCCCTCGCTGATGATGACCGCCGGTGTCCCGAGCATGGCGGCGACGACCGCGTTCGACAGCCCGATGACCGCGCCGACGCCGGCATGGCCGGTCCCCTCGATGAGCAGGATGTCGTGGTCGGCGAATGTCGCGTGAGCCGCCCGGATCCGGGCCCCGAGATCCTCGACAACCTCGCCGCCGATGTAGGCCTTCGTGAAACCGCGAGGGATGTGCACCGGGCTCATGACGGGATAGACGTCGCGCAGCCCGAACACCGCCTTCATGAGGACGGCGTCCTCGTCGGCGGGCTGACCGTCGTCGATGACCGTTCGCTGCCCGACCGGTTTCATGAAACCGGTGTCGAGACCCTCCCCGACGAACCCGTTGAGCAGCCCGAGCGCTGCCGTCGTCTTGCCGCGGTTCTGGCCGGTCGCCGCGAGATACAGATGGCGCAATCCTCAGACCGATGGCTTCGCGGAGCTCCGCCTCGGGCTTCGGAGAGCGAGTGCGAGCTCCAGGTGGAGGGTGGCCATCAGCCTCGGGTCGTTGTCTTGCGCTCGATCTGGCCGAGCGCATCGCGCAGGCGGCTGATAGTCTCGGCGTCGACCGCGTCCGGCTCGAGATACGGCCCGAGGCGCTCCATGATGTCCGAGACGAGCCCGAGGAAGACGCCGGCGTCGGCGACGAAGAACTGCGGCTCGTTGTTGTAGCGGACGAGGGTCAACCGACCCTGGAGCACCCGGCGCTCCTCGACATGGGCGACCTGGGTCGCGAAGTTGTGCCCCTGGATGCCGTCGGGGTTGTTGAGGAAGTTGAGAGCGTTGTCGATCGCCAGCCCGAACCGCGCCCGCCAGGCGACGAGCCGCTCGTGGACCTCGGATGGGATGCGGACCTCCGCAACCTCGTCGAACACCTCCGGCGCGACGGTCAGCAGCCCGACCAATGTCGTGCCGGCACGCGGCCCGAGCATCACCTGGAGGCTGCGCTCGAGGGTGAACACCTCGGAGTCGAAGCGGGGGCTGGTGATGACGTCGGTCAGGAGGTCCTCGACGTTGTCGAGCACGCCCGGCTCGGCGACGGCGTTGGCGAGGTGGAGGATCTCCTCCTTGAACAGGAACTTTTCTTCGTGATCGAGCATGGGCGCGATGGTAGCACCAGCCCCTGAGCGTCCCAGCGCCTCAACGCCCCCGGAATCGAACGGCCCCGGCTTGGGACCGGGGCCGTTCATGCTCCTCCGGGGAGAGCTTATGGATAGAGGCCGCGCATCTGGGTCGCATCGGCGACCCGCTGGACGGCCAGCAGGTACGCCGCCGTCCGCATGTTGACCTCGTCCCGCTGGGCAATCGCCAGGGTCTCGCTGAACGCCTTGACCATGATCTCCTTGAGCTTGGCGTTCACTATCGTCTCGCTCCAATGGTCGCGGTTCAGGTCCTGGACCCACTCGAAGTAGCTGACGGTGACGCCGCCGGCGTTGCACAGGATGTCCGGGATCATGAAGGTCCCGTTCTTGTAGAGCGCGATGTCGGCCTCGGGCGTCGTCGGGCCGTTGGCCGCCTCGGCGACGAGCCGCGCCTTGATATTGCCGGCGTTGCGGGCCGTGATCTGGTTCTCGAGGGCGGCCGGGATG
>DATHGS010000456.1:0-2138 GCA_035490155.1 Candidatus Methylomirabilota bacterium
CGAACGTCTTCGTCACGCTCCAGCTGGCGTTCCTTGCGACGGCCGTGGATCTCATCTTCGGCTTCCCGTTCGCCTACATCCTCGTCCGCAAGGTGCGCTACCGGACCCTCGTCCGAGGGCTCATGGTGTTCCCGATGTTCGGGGCGCTCTACATCGCCTTCGGGATGCGGTTCATCCTGCTCCCCGGCGGGCCGGCCACGCCGATCCTCCAGGCTCTCGGGATCGCCAGCACAGACGCGCTGTTCAGCCTGCCGTCGGTCGTCTTCGCGATGTCGATCTTCACGTTCCCCTTCATGGTCCTGAACATCGGCACGGCCCTCAGCAACGTCGACCCGACCCTCGAGGAGGCGGCGGCGTGCCTCGGCGCCCGGCCGTGGCAGACGTTCGCCCGGATCCTCCTGCCGCTGACCCGGGCGGGTCTCGTCGCCGGGGCGCTGACGGTATTCGGCTGGAGCATCGGAACCTTCGCCGAGCCGCTCCTGCTGGGCTCGATCAACGAGCAGCGCGCCCTGGCGTGGACGGTCTACCAGCGGGGCGTCGTCCAGACCGACTACGGACTGTCGACGGCGATGGGCACGGTCCTCCTGGTCATCGCCTTCGTCGTCACGTACCTGTCGCTGCGCTACTCCCGCGGAGCCCTCGTCGAATGACCGCCGGCGTCGCGCCCGCGGGCACAGCCTCCCGCGTTCCTGCCCGTCGGCCGCTCCTCAACGCCCGGCGGCTGACCGACATCCTCAGCCACGCCTACATCTGGCTCTGCCTGATCGTCTTCGTGCTGCCGTTCCTCGCCCTGCTCGGCTACTCGTTCACCGGGCCCGGCGGGACGCGCCCGGCGCAGAACTTCGCGTACGTCGTGACGAGCTTCGGCGACAACCTGCTATGGAGCCTCAAGATCTCCGCCCTGACACTGATCATCAACGTCGTCGTGTGCCTGCCCGCGGCCTACGCGATTGTCCGCCACTCGTTCCCCGGCAAGCGCCTGCTGTTCTCCGTGCTGACGCTGCCGCTGTACGTGCCGGGCGCAGTCATCGGCATCTCGCTCGTGCTGACCTACAACTTCACGTACCACCTGACGACGTCGATGTGGGGCCTCGTCCTGGCCATGGCCCTGGGCACGTTCCCGCTGATGCTGACCCCGCTCGTCGTCGCCCTCAAGGACCTGCCGGTCGTCTTCGAGGAAGCCGCGGAGTGTCTCGGAGCGACGAAATGGCAGACCTATCGGCGGATCGTGCTGCCGCTCATCGGGCCGGGCCTGAGCGCCGGCCTCCTGCTCTGCTTCATCATCGTGTTCAACGAATACCTCGTGACGCTGTTCGTCCATCCGCCCGGGCTCACGACGGCGCCGCTGCGCGTCTTCAACCAGATCCGGACCGCGGGCCTGTCGCCGACGACCGCCGCGCTGGCGGTGACGATGCAGGTCATCTCGTTCGCGGCGGTCCTGCTGTTCTTCCGGCTCTTCGGGACGAGGCATCTCAAGGGGACGTACCTGCTCTGATGTCGACCGTCCGGCTCGCCTCGCTCACGAAGCACTATGGCTCGACCGTCGCCGTCCACGAGTTCGACCTCGATGTCGCCGACGGCGAGTTCGTCACGCTGCTCGGACCGTCCGGCTGCGGCAAGACGACGACGTTGCGGATGATCGCCGGCCTGGTCGACCCGACGGGCGGGCGGGTGTTCTTCGACGATCAGGACGTCACGTTCCTGCCGCCGAGAACACGCAACATCGGGTTCGTCTTCCAGACGCCCGCGCTCTTCCCGCACTTGTCGGTCGCCGACAACGTCGGCTTCGGGCTGGCGGTCAAGCGGGCGAAGAAGCCAGCGATCGCCGCCCGCGTCGACGAGATGCTCGCGCTCGTCGGCCTGGCAGGTTACGGGGCCCGCCTGCCCGCCCAGCTGTCCGGTGGCCAGCAGCAACGGGTCGCGCTGGCCCGTGTCCTCGCCACGAATCCCCGGGTCCTCCTGTTCGACGAGCCGCTGTCCGCGCTCGACCGGAACCTCCGCGACACCCTCAAGTACTCGATCCTCGACCTCCAGCGGCGAACCGCCAAGACGGCGATCTACGTGACCCACGACCAGTCCGAGGCATTCGCGATCTCCGATCGGATCGTCGTCATGAACTCCGGACGGGTCGAGCAGAT
>DATHGS010000457.1:0-2934 GCA_035490155.1 Candidatus Methylomirabilota bacterium
CGACGCGCAGATCGTCGTGTAGTCCTTGAACGCCGCGCAGCGGGCGAGGAGCTCCCGGTCGTGGCACGCCAGCCAGCCGATCCGGAGGCCGGCCATGGCGAACGACTTCGACATGACCCCGAGCGAGATCCCACGCTCGAACGCGTCGGCGCCGGCCATCAGTCGATCGGCCTCCTCGAATTCGAGGAATCGGTAGACCTCGTCCGCGAGGAGATGGATGCCGCGCCGCGCCAGCTCCCCGGTGAGGCGCGCCCAGTCCGCGTGCGTCGGCAACATCCCCGTCGGGTTATGCGGCGCGTTGACGACGACCAGTCGCGTGTTCGATCGCAGCGAGCCAATGACACGCTCGACGTCGAGGCTCCAGCCGTCCGCCTCGCTCAGCTCATGGAGCGTGACGTCGGCACCGGCGGCCTGACCGACCTCATACAGGCTCTGATAGCCGGGCCAGGTGACGACCGCGTGGTCGTCGGGCCCGAGGACGACGTTGGCGAGGCAGAAGATCGCCTCCTCGGCGCCGGCGAAGACGAGGATGTCGTCCGCCTCGATTCCCTCATAGAGCGAGGCGATCTCGGCGCGGAGGAGCGGATGGCCGGTCGATTCCGTGTAGCCGAGTCGGAGGTTCTCCCAGAGGCCGCGCGCTTCCGCGTCGGCGAGGGCCAGCAGCTCCGCCATCGGATAGCCCTCGACGTCCGATGCACAGAGCAGGTACTCGACCGCGAACTCCCAGCGGGCGAAGTAGCGTTCGAGCGCGAAATCGGCGATGCGCATCGGTCAGCTCCGGCTCGTTCGGCGCTCGCCGCGTCCTCGCTGTGGGGAGCGGACGATCAGCCGCCGACGACGGTGAGCGCGCCGGCGATCGCCCGGAACGCGGCCTCGTCGAGGCCCGTCCCGACAGCCAGCCAGCTGATCTTCTCACCGCGGTCGACCACGACCGCAAAGCCACCGTCGTCGAGCGCGACGAAGGTGCCCATCTTGTCGCCGAACGGAGCGTCGCCGGACTCCGTGCCGGATGGGACGCAGCCATCCGAGGCGGTGCAGAACGCACCTTCGTGGAGCTCGAGGCGAGCCCCTCCGGGCCCGCGATAGGCGATCTGGACCCAGCCGCCGCTCGCCTGGCGGTACTGCCCGGAGTCGACGAACCAGCCGGCCGGCACGACGGCGCAATAGACGGTCCAGCTGAGCGCCGAGGCGGCGGCCCGGAAGAAGTCCCGGTTCTCGTCGCTGCCGGAGCACGCTCCTGCCGGGCCGGGGCCGGCCGACGCCGAGGCGCTCGGCTCCACCGGCGGAGGGCTGTCGATCACCGCGGTCGATGGCGTGGGCTCGGCGGATGCCGGCGGCGCCGTCGGCTCCACGCTGGCCGGCGAATCCGTGGCCGCGACCGAGTCGCCGGGCGTTGGGGCGGGGCTCGTGGCGGGGGGCGCCGACGTCGCCGACGGCAGGCAGGCGGCGACCAGAACGGCGGCAAGAATGAGGGCGGGGAACGCGCGCATCAACCGCAGGGTAAGGGGTTGGAGGCCAATCCGTCAGCCCTTCGCCACCATTCCGCCTATCTCGCAGGCTCCGGCAGATGGACGAGCGAGGGGTCGACACCGAAGACGTCACGGATCCGTTCGGGCGTCAGAACCTCGCCTGGCGACCCGTCGGCGACGATCTCACCGGCATCGAGCAGGACGAGTCGTGGGAAGAATCGGGCGGCCAGCCCGAGGTCGTGGAGGACGGCCACGATCGTCGTCCCGTCGCGCACGTTCAGGTCGACGAGCAGGTCCATCGTGCCGACCTGGTGGCGGAGATCGAGGTGGACGGTCGGCTCGTCGAGGATGAGGACCGGCGTCGCCTGGGCGACCGCGAGGGCGAGGAGCACGAGCTGCCGCTCACCCAGCGACAGCTCACGGGCGTCACGCCCGAGCAGGTGCCCGACCCCGACGCGCTCGATCGCCGCCGCGACCGCCGCCCGATCCGCCGGTCGAGCGCCCCGGAACGGGTCCTCATGCGGCAGGCGGCCGAGCGCGACGACCTCCTCGACGCGCGTCGAGAACGGCAGCGTCGCCTGTTGCGGGACGACCGCAAGGCGGCGGGCGATCGTTCCCCGATCCAGCCGATCGACCGGCTCGCCACCGAGCAGCGCATCGCCGCCGGCCGGCCGAATCAAGCCCGTCAGGACCCGGAGGAGCGTCGACTTTCCGGCGCCGTTGGGCCCGATCAGGGCGACGCGCTCGCCCGCCGCGACCGACAGGCTCGCGTCGCGGACGACCGCCCTGCCGCGGTACTCGACACGGACGCCACGAAGCTCGATCACGGGACGCTCACAGCTCGTACCCGCTCCGCGAGCGGCGGAGCAGGAAGAGGAAGAACGGGGCGCCGATGACCGCGGTCACGACGCCGACCGGGATCTCGCCGAGGAGCCGCGCGGCGAGGTCGGCGAAGGCCAGCAACGCGGCCCCACCGAGGGCGGCCAGCGGCAGCACGACGCGGGCATTGGGGCCGACGATCAGCCGGACGACGTGCGGCACGACGAGCCCGACGAACCCGATCAACCCGCTGACCGCAACCGCAGCCGCGGTCACCAGCGACGCCAGCGCCAGTAGGATCGCTCGCTCCCGCCCCACGTTGACCCCGAGATGGACGGCCGCCTCCTCGCCGAGAAGAAGACCGTTCAGCGTCCGCGCCCGGAGCAGGATCAGGACGCTGCCGACGGCCACGAGCGTCGCCGCTGCGCCGAGCTGACTCCAGGCCGCCGTGTCGAAACCGCCGAGCAGGTACGAGAAGATCTGGCGGAGGGCCGCTCCAGACAGGTACATCGCCATCGCCAGCCCGGCCGCCAGCAGCGAGCCGACGGCATAGCCGGTCAGCAACAGACTCGTCAGCGGCGAGAGGCCGCCAATGCGGGAAAGCCGATAGACGGTGAAGACGGCGGCCAGGGCGCCGACGAAGGCG
>DATHGS010000458.1:0-4295 GCA_035490155.1 Candidatus Methylomirabilota bacterium
CGATTGGTCCGGCGACCAGCCCGGCGAACGTCGTAGCGTTATACGACTACTCGCGGCGGCTGGCCGCAGATCCGCGGGTGGTCCGGGTCAGCGGGCTGGTCGACGTCGACCCGCGCCTCCGGCTCGAGCAGTACCAGCTCCTCTACCTCGATCCCAACGGGCCCCGCGACCGGTTCGTCGCAGCCGCCCTCGCGGCAACGACGAAGGACGACCTGACGGCGTTCACCGTCTTCACCCCGTTCGGCCCGAACCGGGATGAGGGTCGGGCGCTCGTCCGTGACCTCAGGTCTGGCTCGGGCCCGCTGGCGCCGCCGGCAGGGATGCAGGTCCTCGTCGGCGGTGGGGCTGCCGACGTCACGGACGTCGTCGGGCGCGTCGCGGCCGACTTTCCGCGGACCGCGTTGTTCATCGTCGTGACGACCTACATCGTCCTGTTCATGCTCCTCCGGTCGGTGGTCCTTCCGGCCAAGGCACTGGTGATGAACACGTTGTCGATCGTCGCAAGCTTCGGCGCCCTCGTCTGGATCTTCCAGGACGGCAACCTCTCGGCATTGCTCGGCTTCCAGCCGCTCGGCTTCGTCGAGACGACCCAGCCGGTCATCCTCTTCTGTGTGCTGTTCGGCCTGTCGATGGACTACGAGGTCTTTCTCCTCACGAGGATGAAGGAGGTCTGGGACCGGACCGGCGATAACCAGGAAGCGGTCGCGCGCGGGCTCGAGCGTAGCGGGCGGATCGTCACGTCGGCGGCGCTCATCGTCGTCGTGGTCGCCGGCTCCTTCGCCTTCGCCGACATCGTGCTCATCAAGGCGCTCGGCCTCGGGATGGCGCTCGCCGTGGCGCTCGACGCGACCGTCGTCCGGGCGCTGCTCGTGCCAGCGACGATGCGGTTGCTCGGGCACTGGAACTGGTGGCTGCCGGCCCGGCTTCGGCGGCTCCCGGTCGTCGGCGCTGCTGTGCTCGTCCTGGCGGTTCCGCTGCTTTCTGCATGCAGCGTTTCTCCGATTCTCGCCAACCCGCCGGCGGCCCACCCAGCCGCGCCGGCGCGGACGGCGGCGCCCAGCCAGGCGGCGGATCCACTCCCCGTCGAGCTGCCGCGGGACGACGCGCCACACGACCGGCTGACGGAGTGGTGGTACTACACCGGTCATCTCCATGCGGCCGACGGCCGCCGGTTCGGCTTCGAGTTCGTCATCTTCCGGGCGGAACGCGGCGGCTTCCCGGTGAGCTGGGCATCGCATCTGGCGATCACCGATGAGACCGGCAAGACCTTCCACTACGCGCAGCGGGCGGCGTTCGGGCCGCAGGTGGATCGGGCCGGGCCAGGCACGAGTGGTTTCGACCTGGCGATCTCCGATGCGGCGGGGGCTTCGCCGTGGGCAATGGCAGGCGCCGGCGGCACCGATCGACTGGTCGCGACGCTCACGCCTGGCGAGGCAACGACTGCCGGCGCGCCCGCCGGTCTCGGGCTCGACCTCGCCCTGCGGGCAACCAAGCCGGCCGCCCTCCACGACG
Organism: Candidatus Methylomirabilota bacterium; assembly: GCA_035490155.1. Taxonomy (GTDB): domain Bacteria; phylum Chloroflexota; class Limnocylindria; order Limnocylindrales; family CSP1-4; genus CF-46. The sequence goes on from DATHGS010000458.1 coordinate 1,513, forward strand.
GCATCGGCTGGATCGATTTCGGTCCGGGCGGCTCGTCGTATTACTACTCGCGGACATCGATGACCGCGAGCGGGACGCTATCGATCGATGGGGCTCCGATGGCGGTGACGGGCAGCGCCTGGTTCGACCATCAATGGGGCGACTTCATCGCCGTCGGCGGCGGTGGCTGGGATTGGTTTGCCGTCAACCTCGACGACGGGACGGACCTGACGCTCTCACTCGTCCGCGACGCCGACGGGTCCTATCCGCTCGTCTACGGAACGCTCGTCGCGCGCGACGGGACGACCACCCACCTGCCGCGCGAAGCGTTCAGGGTCGACGTGACCGGGCGCTGGCGGAGCCCGACGAGCGGCGCCGACTACCCGGCCGGCTGGCGAGTCACCCTGCCGGACCAGGATCTCGTGATCGATCTCGTCCCGACCGTACCCGACCAGGAGCTCGACACGCGCGCGACGACAGGAGTCGTCTACTGGGAGGGTTCGCAGCGGGTGACGGCCCGACGCGGTGGCGTGCAACTCGGGGGCGAGGCGTACGTCGAGCTGACGGGCTACGGGCCGGCCGGCATCGCTCAGCCGTGAGGCGCGTCGTTCGTTCGCTGGCGGACTGAGCGCCCGACGCGCGACGGCGCGACGGCGCGACGGCGCGACGAAATGGCGGGCAGGCGACCTCAGGGAGCCGGCGAACCGGTTACAGGCAGGTTCATTCCGGCGGTCGCCGCGAGCCGCTGCGCCTCGTCGTCGATGGGACCCAGCCCCGCCAGCAACGCCACCATGGCCATAGCGGCGCGCCGGTAGGCGGGGTCGTTGCGGATCGATGCGCCGAGGCCCTCGGCCGCAGTCGCCTGGATCGCCGAATAGAACGTCGCCATCCGGCCGCCGACGGCGGTCCCGCCCGACCAGGCGTTCAGGCTCTCGGCGAGCTGGAGCCCGATGACCGAGTTGGCCGACGCCTCGCGAAGCAACTGGGAGACTTCCTGGGCGTCGAACTTCGGTGCGGCAAGGGCGGCCCGGAGAGCCGACGTCGCGTCACTCAGCTGGGCATTGAGGATGAGGGCCTGGGTCAGGGCTGAGGCACTGTTCGCGGGGATCGTCACGGACGGGCCGGTCCCGCTGGATCCGCTGGCGGGTGTGATCGCCGGGGTGGCGTGGGGGATGGTGGAGGCTGCCGCCTGAGCCTTCGCGGCGCCTGCGAGCGCGGCCGCCGCAGCGGCCCGGGCGACCTGCGCGTCGTGGTCGGGCTGGCGGATGGCGGACAGTGTGGCCGCGAGTCCACCGCCGAATGCCACGCCGACGATCAGCCCGATGGTCACGAACATCGCGGCGCGGCCGGCCCGAACACCCATCACGAGACGGGCCGAACAACTCGGGCACCGACGGACGCCGATGGCCAACGGTCGGCCGCAGGCGGGACAGCCGAAGAGGGTCTGACCGATCTCGCCGCTCGGCCCATCCGACCTGTCGGTTCCGCCAGCCGCTGCCTTGGCGCGGCGTCGCGCGACGTTGACTGTCATCGGCCTTCCTTCGTCGGCCTCGGCCCGTCGCGCAGACTGCGCCACGGTTGCCTCCTCGTGGAGTCTCGGCAGTCGATGCCTACTCCGCCGTCCTTCGAAGGTCCCGCGCCGGACGGTACGTTCAGCGATTAGCCTTCGATGGCGAGCGAAATGGCGCGAACCGCGGGCCCATCCGCCGCATCGGTATGAGTGAAGGCCTGGGACGAGGGAGGGTCGGTGGAGCCGCAGCTCATCGAGGCAGCCCGCCGGGGCGACCGCGAGGCCTTCGACGCGATCGTGCGATTGAGGCTCGACACCGTGTACCGGACCGCCTTCACCATCCTCGGCCACGAGGCCGATGCCCAGGACGCGACGCAGGAGACCTTCGTCGCGGCGTGGCGCAACCTGCCGAGGCTTCGCGATGTGGACCGCTTCGACGCATGGCTGGGCCGGATCACCATCAATGCCTGCCGGATGGCGATGCGCCGGCGCGCCGGGGTGCGGGAGATCTCGATCGATCTGCCCGAGGCACGCGAGCCGGCGACGGGCGGCATCGGGGAGGCTGCCGCGGCGGCCGAAGCCGAGGTCTTCGATCGAGCCTTCGCGAGGCTGTCGGTCGACGACCGGGCCATCCTCGTCCTCCATCACCACCAGGAGCTTGGGATCGCTGAGATCGCGGACCGACTCGGGGTACCGAACGGGACGGTGAAATCACGTCTCCATCGTGCGCGTCGCGCACTCCAACGCGCACTCGACCGGGAGAATCGCTGATGGCTGCGCGAGCGCCGCTGGATGACGCCGCTCTCCGCGCTCAGCTGGCCCGACGAGCCGCGGGCGCCGATTCGGTCGACGATGCTCTGCTCCGGGCGGCAATCGAGACGCGCGTCGCCGGCCAGACACAGCGACGTCGCTGGTTCACGCCGCGAGGCGGCCGACGGCCGGTGCTGGCCCTCACCGCGGGGCTCCTGGCGGTCGCCTTCGTCGTCGCCGCGGTCGTCGTTCGGCTGGCACCTGTGACCCCGCCGGTTGCCCAGACACCTGGTCCGACCGCCGTCGCGCACAGCCCGAGCCCCGGCCTGACCCCGGTCCCCACACCGGTCGCGACGCTTCCATCGGGACCACTCGACACGACCGCATCGGCGAGCCTCAACGGCGTCCAGGTGACGATCGAGTTCGACCGCAACCCGATGCCCGCGGGCGAACCGACGTGGGTCACGACGACCGTGACGAACACGGGCGCGGACGATCTCATCTGGCTACACGGCTCTTGCACCCACCCGACGACGGTGACGGT
>DATHGS010000459.1:0-2698 GCA_035490155.1 Candidatus Methylomirabilota bacterium
CCCAGATCGCCGTCAAGAAGGCCGGCGGCAACCCGAAGGCCAAGATCATGATCCCGCTCGTCGGCCACGTGAACGAGCTGGCGGCGACGAAGGCGCTGCTCGAGGGCGAGGCCAAGGCCGTCGAGGCCAAGGCCGGCGTCAGCGTCGAGTACGTCTTCGGGACGATGATCGAGGTCCCCCGTGGCGCCCTGACGGCGGACGAGATCGCCAAGCACGCCGCGTTCTTCAGCTTCGGCACGAACGACCTGACCCAGATGACGTTCGGCTACAGCCGCGACGATGCCGAAGGCGGGTTCCTCCTCCGCTACGTCGAGGGGGTCATGTTGCCGGGCCAGAAGGAGCCGTTCCAGATCCTGCCCGTCAACCCGTTCCAGACTCTCGACGACGCGGTCGCCGGGCTCATGAAAACGGCCGTCGAGAAGGGTCGCGCGACGCGACCCGACATCGAGCTCGGGATCTGCGGCGAGCACGGCGGCGACCCCGCGTCGATCTGGAAGTGCGAGGCGATCGGGCTCGACTACGTGTCGTGCTCGCCGTTCCGCGTCCCGGTTGCCCGTCTCGCGGCCGCCCAGGCCGCCCTTGCGTCCGCCGACCGCGACAAGTAGCCCTCCGGAGCCGCCGACTGCCTGACCGCGAGGTGCGCTCGCGGCGCGACGTGCCCGCGTGAGCCTGTCGAGCCGTGCCCGCGGCCTCCTTCTCGACACCGCGCCGCTGCGCCTGGACCACGACTTCCGGCTGCTGTGGTCAGGTCAGGTCGTTGCCGGGATCGGCAACCAGGTCACCCGCCTGGCCCTGCCCTTCCAGGTCTGGATCCTGACCCACTCGACGCTGGCGATCGCGGCGCTGACGGCGGTCCAGCTCGTGCCGATTCTCGTCTTCGTCGTCGGGGCCGGCTCGATCGTCGACGCCGTCGACCGGCGGCGCCTGCTGTTGATCACCCAGCTCGGATTGGCTGCCTGCAGTGTTGCCTTTGTCGCCCTGGCGCTCGTTCCCGCTCCGCCGCTCATCGCCATCTTCATCATTGCGTTCGTCGCCTCGACGCTCGGTTCCTTCGATCAGCCGGCTCGCTCGTCATCCATCCCGCGACTCGTTCCGCCGGAGCGCCTCCCGGCGGCGATCGCCCTCAACCAGCTGAATTTCCAGGCGGCGTCGGTCGTCGGGCCGGCCGTCGGTGGCGTGCTGATCGCCGTGGCCGGCCTGCCCGCCGCGTACGTCGTCGACGTCCTGTCGTTCGCGGCGTCGATCTTCGCCGTGTGGCGGATCGCGCCGCTCCCGCCGCTCGGCGGCACGATGCGACCGGGCCTGGCGGCGATACGCGAAGGGCTGCGGTTCGCGATGGATCGCCGGGTCATCCTGGCGACGTTCGTCATCGACCTCGACGCCATGATCTTCGGGATGCCGACGTCGCTCTTCCCGGTCCTCGCGCTCGAGGTCTTCCGGGTCGGGCCGGCCGGGCTCGGCCTCCTGGCGGCGGCGCCGGCCATCGGGGCGTTCCTCGGCGCGCTGCTGTCGGGCTGGGTGTCGGTCGTTCGTCGTGTCGGTCGCGCGGTCGTCCTGGCGGTGATCATCTGGGGGCTGGCGATCACCGCGTTCGGGCTGTCGACCTTCTTCTTCCCGCTGGCCCTCGTGTTTCTCGCGATCGCCGGGGCAGCAGACGTGCTCTCGGCCGTCTTTCGCTCCACCGTCGTCCAGCTGGCGACGCCGGACGCGCTCCGTGGCCGGGTGACGGCGCTGCACATTCTCGCGGTCACCAGCGGGCCGCGGATCGGCGATATCGAGGCCGCGGCCGTCGCCTCGGTCGTCGGTGCCCAGGCGTCGGTCGTGTCGGGCGGGATCCTCTGCCTGGTCGGGGCAGTGGTCGTGACGCGGCTCTTCCCGGAGCTGCGCGCCCACGTCGTCAAGAAGTCCGGAGCGATCGTCGATACGACCGACAGGGACGACGACACCTCCGCCTGAGTGCGCAAAACAGGTGTTGCGCGGACGCACCGGTGCGTTACCATCCGGGCCCGGTGAACCGCCGGCCACGGGACCGGAGATTCCGAGGGAACGTCGATGCCCGTCGATCCCAGTGCACTCGTCAACGAGATCCTCACTGGTCTCGCGAAGATCCCGCCCGGTCTGTTCGCCGCCATCCTCCTCGGCGGGCCGACGGCGATCTGGCTGGTCCTCCGGTTCAGCAATCCGCCGGACGACGCCCCCAGGCCACCCGAGCCCGTTCGCGAGGAGTTCCTGTGGGTGTGCATCTCCTGTCGATCCCTCAACCAGGAGCTGCGCGACAGCTGCTACCGGTGCCATCGCTCGAGGACCGACGAGAGCGAGCCGGGAATTCCCGACCTCGGCCGGCTGCCGGCGCCCGCCTCGAGAGCGGAAATCGCGCCCGGTATCGGGATCGCGGTCGGTCCCGGCCGAACGAGTGAACCGCTGGTGGCCGGCTCGTGGCTCGGCGTCGAGCCCGCCGGACCGACGTACGCGTACGACGAGATGACCGGTCTCAGGCTCGAGCCGAGCGTTGCAGCTTGGGCTGGGCCGAGACCGTACCCGGGACCCGCAGACGCGGCGACTCCGTCGGAGGAGGTCCTCGTGGCCGCCGACCCGCTCACGTTTGAGCCGGTCCTTCTCGATCCCGTCATCCTCCAGCCTCGGATGAAGGTCTCCGGCCGTCCGCCGGCGCCGAAGAGGCGCCGCTGAGATGGCGGAC